>JACDGI010000262.1 GCA_013821665.1 Anaerolineae bacterium | reverse complement strand
GCGTATTACTGATTGGCACGGGGGGACTCGGCAGTCCGTTGGCGTTGTATCTGGCGGCGGCGGGTATCGGGCGCATCGGTTTGGTCGATTATGATGTGGTCGATGAAACCAACCTCCAACGGCAGGTCATTCATGGCGAAAGCAGCGTCGGCCTCTTGAAGATCGACAGCGCCGAGAAGCGCATGAAGGACATCAACCCCTTCTTGCAGGTCGATAAGTACAATGTGCCGCTGACCTCCGAAAACGCAATTGAACTGCTAACCCCGTATGATGTCATCATCGACGGCACGGATAACTTTCCGACGCGCTATCTGGTGAATGATGCCTGTGTGAAGCTAGGCAAGCCGAATGTTTACGGCAGCATTTTTCGCTTTGAGGGCCAGTTAAGTGTGTTCTATGCTAAGGAAGGCCCCTGCTACCGCTGCATGTTCCCTGAGCCTCCTCCGCCCGGTCTTGTGCCAAGCTGCGCCGAAGGTGGCGTACTCGGTATTCTGCCCGGAACCATCGGTACGCTACAAGCGACCGAAGCTATCAAGCTCATCCTCGGCATCGGTGAACCGATGATTGGCAAGATGCTGTTATATGATGCGCTTGAAATGAGCTTCACTAAGATTAAAGTACGCAAAGATCCCAACTGCCCTGTTTGCGGTATTCCTCATGAACAGGTTCAGTTGATTGATTACGAGCAATTCTGCGGTATGCCCGCGCATGATCGCAGCGACTACAAAGCCAGCACCAATGGAGACAGCGAAAAGAAGGACACTATGGGCGAAATCACCGTTACAGAACTCAAGCAGCGCATCGACAGCGGCGAGAAACTGACGATCCTCGATGTGCGTGACCCGCACGAATGGGAAATCAGCGCCCTCGACGGCACACTGCGTATTCCCAAGGGACAAATCGAAGCCGCTAAGAATGATGTCCTCGCCGGACGTAAAACCCGCGACATGACTGTTCTGGCACAGATTCCGACCGAGGGGGAAGTCATTGTCCACTGCCGTTCGGGCAAGCGCAGCGCCGACTCGATCAAGTTCTTGGAACAGGCCGGTTATACCAACAAGTTGACCAATGTTAAGGGTGGCATTCTGGCGTGGGCGGACGAAGTTGATCCGTCGATGCCGAAATATTAGTCACAAAAAGAACCCCTACCCTAACCCTCCCCCGTAAACGAGGGAGGGAACCAATACAGTTGATGGGATTGAGTACATAAACACTAAACGGTAAGTTGCAAGTTCAGAGCAAGACGTTTTAAGATTAAGGGCAGACATCGGTCTGTCCTTTTTATTTCCATAAGTGAGCAACCCCTAAAATGAAATTCGACTTTACAGGTAAAACCGCGATTGTCACTGGTGCGGCACATGGCTTTGGACGAGCGATTAGCATGGCGCTGGCGGAAGGTGGCGCACATGTTTGGGCAGTGGACATCGTCGGCGACGAGTTGGATGAAACCGTGCAGCTCTGCGAGGAAGTAGGCGGGCGCTGTGAAGCCCGAAGGGTGGATATTACCAAGCCGGATGATGTCAAAGCACTGGTCACAGAAATCGAGCGTTCCAGCGGGCAAGTTGATATTCTTGTGAATAACGCCGGTGGTGTGCTGGGGCAAGTCGGCAGACCGTTAGAAACAGTGACACCGGAACAATGGAATGCGATTTTCGCGGTCAACGTCAGCGGGGCATTTTATCTCAGCCAAGCCGTCGCACCGGGGATGAAAGCGGCTAAGGGCGGGCGCATCATCAACATTTCCAGCGGCGCGGGTTTGACCATCAGCTTAACCGGCATCCAAGCCTATGCTGCGTCGAAAGCTGCACTCATCAGCTTGACGCGCCAACTCGGACACGAACTGGGCGAATGGGGAATTACCGTCAACTGCATCGCACCGGGGTTCGTGCGCTCGAATGCCAACACCGAACGCCAATGGGAATCCTACGGTGAAAAAGGTCAGCAAGAACTCATAGACGGTATCGCGCTTAAGAAATTGGGCACACCCGAAGATATTGCCTACGGTGTGCTGTTCTTTGCCTCTGAACATGCCGGTTGGATTACTGGACAGACCATTGCGATTGATGGCGGGAAATAATTTACCCCCACCCTAGCCCTCCCCCGTAAACGAGGGAGGGAATAATTCAAAGTCTTTAGTCGCAACCCTCAGGCTATGAAAAAGAAGTGCCGGTGATCTCCCACAGGACGATTTCCGGTGGGCACAAGAAACGGGCACGCGGTGCGCCTAAGCCTTCTAGCCCAACCCCGCGTGAGGTATAGAGTGTGGTTGTACCGAGTTCATAACGTCCCATGATGAACTGCTTGCCAAGATGACTGCTGGAAAATACCGCACCGATCAATGGAAAGCGAATTTGACCACCGTGTGTATGGCCGCAGAGGTATAAATCGATACCGAGTTCATTGGCTTCAGGCGCGATGTCCGGCGGGTGCATCAGCAGCAGATTTAGGCCTTTGGGCGGCGCGGTCAGCATCATTTTCTTGAGCATGTCACGGTCGCGTTTCATGTCGTGCGTGACGACCAAGCCGAGAATATTCAATTTGCCACCGGGGGTATTGATACTCACCCACTGGTTGGGCAGCAGTTTGAGGTTGTCGAGTCCTCGGACGAAGGCTTGCACCCGCTCCAAAGGTTCGACCAAAGGCGTACCGGATACACAGTACACACCCAACGGCGCTTCCCACTGGCTGATGAGCGAACGAATATCGCCCTCGGAACGGGGATCATCGGTGTTTGATAGATTGACGAAATCACCTGTGAAGACAATCACATCTGGTTTAAGTTCGGCAATCAGCTTATTGAGCTGCCGTTCGCGTGGGCCAATGCGTTCGACATGAATATCACCGACTTGCAGCACACGCAGCGGCGCTGCATCCACATGCCACTTCGCGGTTTGATACTTTTGGCGGGTTACCCCGATGCGAAAGGGTTCAATCCATGTGGAATAAAATACGAGCGCCGTGATCGCCAACAAGATCACGATGGCTAACCACCACAACGAGCCAAATACCGCTAAAAAAATCAGCAGCGCCGAACAGACAATTGCCAGTGCAATCGCCGTCGGTCGATCCGGGCCAAAACTGCGGCCTGTCGTCCGTAAATTGATAAGCAAAAACCAATTCAGGCCAATGACGACCACGTAAACCAGCAGTACAGCGACCCCATGCCATCCAAATGGCAGCCAGAAAGCCGCCACCAACAGCGCATTAAAGGCGATAATCAAGGCGACAATCGAAGCCGGAATGGCTTGTAAGCGGTTGGTATTTACCAGCAGAGTATGTAATGGGGTATGTTCCAATGGATCGGCTTCAGGACGTGGCGTATTGGCATCCATAAATTTCTCACTGCGTTGGATAAATGGGAAATGACTGGCTGCAATCTTACTCGCGGATTAGCTCAGGCAGAAGCCTTAATTGCTGCCGGAATATCGACGATAAAGCGGCTGCCCGTACCGGATATACTTTCGACGCTGATGTCACCATCGTGGGCGCGGACAATATCGCGGGCAATGCTCAAGCCCAGCCCTGTGCCTTTGGTCTTTTCACTCACACGGAAAAAGGGCTTGAATAAGTTGGGGAGCAAAGCCGCCGGAATACCAATGCCTGTATCTTGTACGCTAATGCAAATGCGTTCTGAACCCTCATCGGTTTTTCCGCTGTCCACGACAACGTGTACCTGACCACCTTCAGGTGTGTAATGAATGGCATTGATAATCAAATTGGTAATGACCTGAATCATACGTTCGGGATCAACCATACTCATCAAGGGCGTATCGGGCTGCTTTTCAATCAGCTCAATATGTTTTTTGTCCGCTTCGGCAATCTGCAAATTGACCACCTGCCCCACCAACAGACGCACATCCATCAATTTGGGTTCAAGCGGGATAACGCCGCGTTCAAAGCGTGAATGATCCAGCAAGTCCTCGACCAAAGAGCGCATCCGGCGAGTCACATCCTCTAACACTTGCAGGTGCGTTTCCAGCGCGTCCGGCTGCTTACGGATCAGATACAAGCGCGTCATCATGTTGGTAATCGGCGTTCGCAGTTCGTGGGAAGCGTTCGCCACAAACAACGACTTTTGCTGTTCAAGAGCCCTTTCCTGACTCACATCGCGCAAAATGGTGACGATACCGACAGGGCTTCCATCCTGATTATCAATGCGTGTCAAAATCAGATGAGCATCAAAAGCCCGACCATCTTTACGGTGGACAGGGCCACGCCCCTCCCAAACCATACCCGATGTTAGAGCATTGTAGAGTGCGTCAAGATCGTGGTTGAAATCAGAAGGCCCATCGTTGGCTTGTGGCTTCAACAACTCGAAAACCCATTCTTCAGCCACATACCCCGTCAATTGTTGAAAAGCGCGATTGGCATAGCGTGTGGGTTTTTCGCCAAACAGCACACCGAAAACCCCTTCAGTCATGGCATCCATAATGGCTTGAAGCTGCGCCCGCTCATTCACGAGTTCCGCCGTGCGTGCAGCCACGCGTGTTTCCAAGTCCGACGCATGGCGCGAGATCGCCGCGAATAGGTTGGAATTGTGGATGGCAATGCCCGCTTGGTCAGCAAAAGCTTGTAGTTTATCGGCATCCGCCTGCGTAAAGCGATTTGCGGTAGCGCTGTCAAGGTTCACAAAGCCAATCACCCGCCCCTCAACCCGAATGGGAGCGCCCAAATTTGACTTAATCCAATCAGTCTCCGGTCCTTGCAGCCATTCAGGATAATTTGTTGTATCTGAAACAATAAAGGCGGTTGCGGTCCTAAACATATGCGCCAAATTCGCATGGTTCGAGATTGAAAGACGCAGCGCCAAGACATCCGTCATATCGATACCATGCTCAACAAATCCACGACCATGCTCGACACGCGCGATGTCACCATCCAAAAGCATAATTGACGATGAGTCATACGGCAGAACGCGTTCAATATAAACGAGGATCGAATCCAGAATTTCGCCAAGTTTCAAGGTACTACTGATGGCCGCCGATGTATCACGCAAGGCTTCGGCTAACAAACGCTGCTCGTGTTCAGCGGCCTCGACTTGTTTACGCTCGGTGACATCCCGGTTGACCAACACCATACCTTGGACTTCGCCACGCGCGTCTTTCAGAAGTGAGAGCGAGGCTAAAACATTGATTTTCGTTCCATCACGCCGTTTGTCCGTAGTCTCTCCACGCCAGTGACCGATGCTCATGGTCTGACGCATGAGGTCGTCTATCATATCAACCGACAAGTTTGCGCCGGTCATCTTAAAAGCATTATTGCCAATCGCTTCGGCTTCTGTCCAACCATACATGGTTTCAGCCGCTTTATTCCAACTGCGGATCACAAACTTATTATCAACCGAGATAATAGCATCGGACACGTTTTCCAGTAGGCTCGCCTGATAACGCAACTGACCTTCGGCAGCTTCTCGATCAATGATGTACTCTTGAAGCAGCACATTCTTAAGCGAAAGCTCTGCCGTCCGCTCAATAACCCGGTTTTCCATTTCTGCATACGACTGCTGAAGACGCTTCTCGGTCTCCTTACGATCCGTCACATCGTGCGCGATCCCAACTAAACCGATAATTTCATCATTGGGGTCACGAAGAGGTATTTTGCTGGCTACGAAATGGCGCTGCGGGCCTGTATACTCCAGACTGGTCTGCTCGATATTCAATTTTGGCTGGCCGGTTTCCATAATCGATTTTTCATTGGCGAAATAACCGGCAGCCTGATCATTAGGCGATAAATCGAGGACATTTTTGCCCATGAGCGCTTCGGCATCACCTTTCACCATATTCAGCGCCAGAGCTTTATTCACCAAGATATAATTACCGGCACGATCCAGCACAAAAATGTGGTCAGGAACATTGTCAATGACGGTACGCAACAAATTGCGTTCTTTAGCCAGTTCACGCTCATAATTTTCGCGTTCAGCCAGCAGTTCGATGAGTTCTTCAGCCGCCAATTGATAGGCAAGCGTCCGGTCAACCACGCCTTTTTCCAACTCTTCATTGGTCTGGAGCAATTTCTGCTCGTTTTGCCGGATAATCAGATTTTGATCATGGTCAAGTCGGCTTCGAAAATACATGCCTAACAAAATCGTTATGCCGGCAAACAATTGCAAGCGAATAGATGGAAAAAGCATACCCGCCCAACCGTATTCGGGATGCAAAAAAGCAAATCCGAATGTGGCCGCAATGTGGATCAATAAAATCACGATTGTGGAGCGAGCCGAGAGCAGGATGCTGCTCAATAAGATCGGTAGGATTAAGAAGCTCAGGGATTGAACAGAAATCGTCCGAGCAGCAAAGAGCGCTGTGAAAATGGCTGATGAGGCTGTAAAGACCGTCAAATAAGCAGCGGCTTGATAATGACGGGTACGGCTCAGTCTATATATAATCGCACCGATGACGACAGCAGTAATATTAATCGCGAAGGCTGGTTTGAAAGCAAGGATACCGTTCTGTAACGAAACATCTTGATATATGCTGGTGATGAGAACAACGGGCATTAACACCGTGACGACAGCAGCCAAAAATTGGGCTTGTCGGCGCTGAGCGGGATTGTGCAACAGTTCGGAAGGTGCAGTCAATAGATGCCAATATTTTTGGGCATAGTACAACAAATTCCGTTGCGCAGGTGGTCTAAGCAATGCTATCAGTTCTCCAACGCGCCAAACAACGCTCCGGTACAGTAAACTCGGCAATCAGCCTCATCATTTGCCGATAGTGTCGCAACATCAGATTGCTATCTCCGTCATTTCAATCATAATATGGGACTGCCCTTTACGCCCTTTAGATTTCAAAGTTGTAAGACAAATGGAAATATTCAAACGGATACTCAAATTTCTAGCACGCTTGAACCCCATTCGCGCCATTGCCCGCGCGATTTTCAGCCTTCGCAATCGTCTACGAAAACGCGCTAAGATTGACTATGTGATGCTCAGTCTGCCACAGGAAATGCCGACGCTGCCTGAATCCCGCCATTGGGCGCTGCAAAGAGCCATCGGCCCATCCCCCATGAGCCTGACCGAATTGGATCGCATCTTCGAACGTATTGGTGATGATCCGCGTCCCAAGGGCGTTATCCTCAACATACACGGCTTCGCCATGCCGCTTGCTAACTTGCAAACATTACGAAATAGTATCATTCGGCTGCGGGGTAAAGGTAAACGGGTGATTTGTTATGCCCAATCCTACAGCAACGCGGTGTATTACATTGCGAGTGCCACTGACGAAATTGTGTTGCAACCCACGGGCGAGGTTGAAACCGTTGGCTTACGTTCAGAAGCCACCTTCCTCAAAGACGCGCTGGATATGGTGGGTGTCAAGCTAGATAGCATCGCCATTTCACCTTTCAAGGGCGCGTTTGACCAACTCACCCGCAGCGAGATGTCGCCGGAAGGCAAAGCTCAGCTCGATTGGCTGTTGGACTCCCAATTTGATATGATCGTCACGGGGATAGCTGAAGGACGCAAGGTCTCGATTGAGGCAGTCAAAGCTATGATCGACGGCGCACCACATCTCGACAGTGCGTCTCTCGCCGCGCATTATGTCGATGCAGTTGAAACCGAAGAAGCGCTGCACCGTCGTTTAAACAGCGAACACGTCAGCAATTGGCAATCCGCGAACAAGAAGCTGCTCAAAAAATGGACGAAGCGCAGCGACAAATATGTGGCGCTCATCAATGTCAGCGGCACGATGATGCCCGGTAACAGCGCCAAACCACCGATTGATATTCCTATCCCGTTTATTGGCGGGGAGCGGGCGGGTGACCTCACAGTGGTACAGCAGGTGCGTCATGTGATGGAAGATGAGCAAGCAGCGGCGGTTATCCTTTACATCAACAGTGGTGGTGGCGCGGTCATCGCTGGAGAAGCTATGCGTTCGGCACTGGCGGAACTCGCCAAGGATCGTCCGCTTGTCACCTATATGGACGGTGTAGCCGCTTCCGGTGGATATTACATTGCCACGCCCAGCCAGTGGATTGTCGCGCAGCCCGGAACGATTACCGGTTCTATTGGGGTGATTAGTGCCAAAGCCGTCACCAACGGCCTCTATGAAAAACTCCACGCCCACCGCACCGAGATTACGCGTGGTGCCAACGCCGGTATGATGAGCGACTTTGCACCCTTTACCGATGCCCAACGTGTCCGTATGCGCCAGACGATTGAGCATATTTATAGGCACTTTGTCGAATTGGTCAGCGCCAGCCGCCATCTGTCGTATGACTCGGTGGATGCAATTGCCGGTGGACGTGTCTGGACCGGGGTACAAGCTAAAGCCAATGGCCTCGTGGATGAACTCGGTGATCTTAAAGTGGCGCTGGCAAAAGCCCGTTCACTCGCCAATCTACCAGACGATGCACCGCTAGTGATGGCCGAGGGCAAAGGCAAACCCCTGCCCCCGCAACTTGCAGAAAAAGTTAATCCTGCCGCCAGCCTGATTTATATGCACGAAAACCTGACCGCAATCGCTAACAGCAGTCCACAGCTTTTGCTGGATGTCAGCCTCAAACTTTAAGCACACTGGAGATCTGATTGTGAGAGCCTTAGTTACTGGCGGAACGGGATTTGTGGGGTCGCATATTGTCCGCGCCTTGGGTGAAGCCGGACACACCGCCCGCGTCCTGCACCGATCATCCTCCAAACTGGATGCACTTGAGGGACTCGATTATGAGTCGGCGCTCGGTGACATTCTGGACGAAGCCGCTTTAGACGAAGCCTGCGACGGCTGCGATTGGGTGTTCCATGTGGCTGCCGTTGCCGATTATTGGCGTGCCGATCAATCCAAAATGATGGAAGCCAACGTTGAAGGCACACGCCGAGTCCTTAAAGCCGCCCGTGACACAGGGGTTAAGCGCGTCATCTTCACCAGCAGTGCGGCGGCTATCGGACTGCGAACCGATGGACAACCGAGTAACGAGCGTGTCCCCTTCAACCTATCACCTGACCATTTCCCCTATGGCTACAGCAAAGTATTGGCTGAACGCGTAGTACAGGAAGCCGTCAGCCAAGGGCAAGATGTCGTTATCGTTAATCCGGTGGTGGTGATGGGTCCCGGTGATCTCAACATGATTTCGGGCAGCTATATTTTGCAAATCAAAAAGCTGGCTCGCCTCGTACCGGTGCCGCCCGGTGGCATCGCTGTGATTGACGTGCGCGACGTGGCACGGATGCATCTCGCCGCAGCCCAATATGGACGCAGCGGCGAACGTTACCTTTTGAATACGGCCAATTACACCCAGCGCGAATGGATGAGAATGGTCGCGGATGTGGTGGGTGTACAGCGCCCGTTCGTATCGGCTCCGGCTTTCATACTGTCGATTGCTGCCAACATCATAAATTTTCTACGACGCATGGGCATCCAAACACCGATTGATGGCGACCAGACTCGCCTTGGTGCCTATGATATTCACTTCGATGGCAGCAAAGCATGGGCAGAACTAGGCGAACCACAGGTCGATATGCTCACAAGCTTACAGGATACCTACCTGTGGTATCGCGAACATGGCTTTCTATAAAAGTGAACAAATGTTAAGTAAGTATCCCCGAACATCACGGATTGTGGTATAAGAATCTCCACTTTAACCAGCTTATCGTAAAGAGTCTCACATGCGTAAGTATTTCACTTTGAAGCGAATTATGCTCTATATCATCGTTGCCATGCTGGCGCTGGTCGTCGGCTTCATCGCGTGGGCCAATGATGCGCTACAACCGATGCCAGAAGCCCTCGCCGCCCTACAATCAGACGCACAGGTTGAAGTTAGCCAGCCCAACGGTTGGTATGTCTTCACACCGACCGCCACCAAACCCACAACCGGCC
>JACDGI010001019.1 GCA_013821665.1 Anaerolineae bacterium | reverse complement strand
TTCAAGAGTTGTGTCGCCAGTGTGGAGTAATAAGCCCCGCCACGTTTCATCAAGCCTTCAGGTGGCGTTGTGCGATCAGGCTCAGCATATTGTTTAAACAATTCCTCTTCGATTTGCATCACAGCTTCGGCACGAGAAGGCGGCCATTTCTGCTGCTCTTCAAATTTATGGCCTGTGTAATAGAAATACTGGAGATAATAATTCGGGATCATCTGTAAGGATTCAATCGTTTTTACATCCCATGCTGGATCAGTTTCCGAACGCAATTTTTCGACATACTGCTCAAACACTTGGGGCCACAGATCCTCGCCTTCGAGTTTTAGTCCGCGATGCCACGTTAAGTGGTTTAGCCCAAGCGTATCCAGTTGAGCATCGGTCGATTTCGCTTGAATCCCCAAATCATCGAGCATGTGCATCTTGGTGGTTATGGGCACGTTGCACACGCCTACCGAGGCAACATCCGAGGCGTAGCGTGAAAGCGCCTCGGTGACTAATCCCGCCGGGTTGGTAAAGTTGACGAGCAAGGCATTGGGTGCTAACTCGCGCATATCGTCTGCAATTTTGAGTATGACGGGAATAGTGCGGAGCGCATTCGCCATACCCCCTACCCCTGTGGTTTCTTGCCCAATTAAACCATGTCGCATTCCGAGATACTCATCTTCACGACGAGCAGCCATCCAACCGACCCGAAGCTGCGTGGTCACATATTGAGCATCCTTAACCGCCTCAGGTTGTTCGGTTGTCAGATGAACTTCAAACTTCGCACCGGCAGCTTTTGCCATGCGCTGCGCAAATTTACCGACCACCTCAAGGCGCTCCGGCAAAATATCCATGAGCCAGAGTTCGGTCATCGGAAACGTATCCTGCCGCTCCAAAAATCCGTTTATTAATTCCGGTGTATAGGATGAACCACCACCAATAACAGCAACTTTCATAATGATTTACTCGCTTCCCAAAACAATTACCTTGATGAATTATTCCGACTTGGCAGGCGCACCACACGAGCGCCGGATGATGAGTTCGGTCGGGAGCAATGTTTCGTGTTCGGCTCGACCTGTTTGTATCAGGCTGATGAGTTGATTGACTGCTTCACGCCCTGCCGTTTCAATTGGGGCCCGAACCGTGGTTAGTGGAGGATGTAGATAATGTGAGGGACGTATATCGTCAAACCCAACCAATGCAATATCCTCAGGTACATGTAATCCTGCTTGCTTAAGTGCTGCTAATGCGCCAATTGCTGAGTCGTCGTCCGCAGCAAAAACAGCTTCAAATGGTTTGCCCCGACTCAACAACTGAGAAACAGCCGCCTGCCCCTGATACTCGTTAAACCCGCCAGTGGCAACTAAATCCGCGTCGAATTCGATATTATGGGCTGCCAGCGACTCGCGATAACCCATTTCGCGCCAATAAGAGTCTTCAATACCGTCAGGCCCACGCAAAAAGGCGATACGACGATAACCTCTATCTTCAATGAGATAATCGACGAGTTTTCGCGCCCCTAATTTATTTTCAAAACCCACATATGGAATATCTAAACCCGTCGGGGGTGAACGATGTAACATCACCACTGGAAACTGAATGCGATAGAGCCTAGCAATCTCATTGTTATCTAAACTCTCATTAAAAATGATGATGCCGTCCGCGTTATGCTCACCCAATGGGTAATTCACTTTCGATGCGGCCTGTGTAGAAGCATGAGTACAGTGAATCAAAAGGTCGAAACCATATTCGCGAGTTCCAGCCTCGATACCCCTTAACATCGGGCCAAAGAACTCACCACTAATCTCACGCAACATCAAGCCGATGGTATTGGTTCTACGGCTGGCAAGTCCGCGTGCGGCCGCATGAGGGGAATAGTTTAGGGCCGTAACAGCATCCAAGACACGATTGGCGGTTGCTTCGGCCACCTGCCCAGTCTTGTTAATGACACGGCTGACAGTAGCAATCGAGACACCGGCTTTTTCAGCAACATCATCGATGGTCGCACGCGAATATTCGCTCATGTATCTTAAGAACTCACAGCGTTATGTAAGCGTTTTCTGTAAGCGCTTACATAGATTAACCA
>JACDGI010001018.1 GCA_013821665.1 Anaerolineae bacterium | reverse complement strand
TCATGATGATCCAAAAACGCAATCTATATGACCAGGTGATCGTCTCTAGCTTCAACCCGATCACGCTGATCAAAATGCGCTGGATCGACCCTAAAATCCAGTTGGGACTTTTGTACGCAGCAGATTTGCCGCCCCATCTGCGTCAAGCCTGGTTTACCCCGATCATGCAGCCGGAAGCGTTGCATCCCTATTATCCGTTGGTTGATGAAAAGCTGATGGCTTGGGCGAAAAGCAAACTGTGCGCTATCAACACCTGGACGGTCAACGATATAGCCGAAGCGAAAAGGTTAGCGGCTCTGGGTGTTAACGTCATCATGAGTGACGTGCCCGACGTAATTATGGCAGTGCTACGCATTAACCCTTAACCATAGTATTATACTTTACAAGGGAATAGATGATAAAAGCGTAACGTTCTCAAAGGTCTGAAAATTGAGAGCAAGCAGCGAATCAAGCTCGCCTTTATACGTATCATGCGTATGGTCAAGGCAGGTGGAGATCGCCTTAGAGAAAGTGTTAAAGTCAGCATAGTAAATCGAGTAAAGACATTTTTTCTTAACAAACTTCCAAAGCCGTTCAATCAGATTGAGATTAGGTGAGTAAGCAGGTAAATCGAGTAGGTCGATCTTTAAATCGCGAGCCATCGTCCAGACCAAGTCACATTTTTGATACCGCGCATTATCCAAGATGAGAATGCGCGGTAGCTCAGGCGTCAGTTGACGGAGTTTCAGCATCAACTGACAGACGCTCTGCGCATTAATATAGGTGTCATTGGTCACCGTGACCAGTTGGTGAGCGATCGCATCCAGCGCACCAAGGACATTGAACCGTTGGCGTCCCGCGGGTGCTGGCACAAAAATACGGCAAAACGACCAGAGATAGCCGAGAAAGGGTGCCAAGACAAAATGAGCGGCATCTACAAAGTAGACTTTTTTTCCCCTTGTTTAGCCGCTGCGAGGAGGGGTTCAAGCTGTTCTTGCTTGAAGCGCGCCTGCTTTTCCGGATCGGCTTTGGCCGGCAGCATGCCGACTTTGCGGCGCTTGATCCCCAGTCCCTTCAGAAACTGGCTCACTTGTGGCTCACTGCGTTTGATGCCCGTTAACGTTTCCAGTTGATGGGCGGCTTCCTTCATCGTGACTGGCGGATGGTCAAGAAAATAGGTCTCGATCTTTTGTTTGTGCTCAGCTAAGTCACTCTGAGGGCGATAGAAGGTCACTTCTTTCAGCTTTTCGATGCCACCGGCTCGATAACTGGCGAGGTACCGATACACCGTCGTGAGCGACACATTGGCAATCTGACTGATTTCTGGTTCTGGTTTGCCCAGGCTTTTCAACCACACCACTTCCATCTTGCGCTGGACGCACGGATGGGGATGGTGATACCGTTCATGTTCGAGCGCTTGCTGCTCTTGTGCGCTGAATTCAATCTGCATCTGTCCCTGCCTTCGCTACTTAATTTTGCGCTTTGATGCAGTCCATTTTACCTTTTCATTCGCCATTATGCATTATCATCTGTTCCCTTGTTGAGTATAAAACGGAATGAGTCATCGCGTTTCCTCTCGTTTAGCTGGGCCAGCGCTGGTTTATTCATGTACGACAACCAGCGTGCCAGCATTAGCCTGGGCCGACTTTTGCCAGCTTCCCCCTTGCGGATCCCATGTTGGCCCGGCCCAGTCAAACAGCCATTGGGCATCAGTATTGGTCATATTCACGCAGCCGTGGCTCATCGGTTGCCCGAATTTGTTATGCCAGTAGGTGCCATGAAAACTGTACCCTTCATAAAAATACTGCATCCACTGGACATTGGGGAGATTATAGTAACCATACTCAGGCGAACCGCCAGACATGGTCTGGGCACGCACCTTGAGCCGAATCCGAAACTTGCCTTGCACGGTGGGGGTTGCGGGCAACCCGGTTGAAACGATGAACGCCCGCACCGGCGTCATGCCTTCGTAGGCCACCACACGCTGCTCGCTTAAGTCCACGTCAATCCACTTTTCGGTTAGGGTAGGGAAAGCGCGCTCTTGATGGTACCCATGCGTCAAGGGCGGCCCAAGCCGTGGTGTAAATA
>JACDGI010000261.1 GCA_013821665.1 Anaerolineae bacterium | reverse complement strand
ACCCTGATCCACAGGCGGTAGAAGCCTTAGTCACCTTACATCAACAAGGTCTCGAAGTGCTGGCGGTCGTGCTGGATGGATCAAGTTTTCCGGTTAGTGGTATATCGTCACACGACATGGCCGGACAACTCTTAGCAGCAGGTGTATTGGTTCGAGAAATCACATTCGGCGATGATTGGGCGGGGCAAATAGAGTGATAAACAAAACCAAACTCTCGCGTATCATTCGCATAGGTCTATGGGCAATCGCCATCGTAGCAGTGATTGCCTTCATGGTAAAAACGGAGTTCTGGATATTCGGCGTGGCGGTGCTAGGATTGGCTTATATGCTGCCCCGGCTGCGCAAGCGTAACAGCCGCTTATTCGAGCCAGAACAATCCGCCCGCCTGCGACAAATCGCTTTTGGCGCACAGGCGACAACTATCCTCGCGCTGGCATGGCCGACACATTTATGGGTAGTAGCCATTATCAGCATCGGCATATTGGCAATTGGACACCGCACCGCTTACCGGATGCGCAATAAACCGCCTAAATGGCTGCGCTTTATGACATTCGTAGGCTTACACGCGGCCTTTGCTTGGATGTTCGTCGGCCTATTCAGCGGGCAGCCCTATCCACAGGCGCAGGTCGCGATGCTGGCGATGGCTCTTGTCAGCTTCGAACTCTATCAACGGCTAAACCTGTATTCAGGCATGGGCATCGGCCTCATTAACCTGTATGTAGCGGCCACCTTGAGCCGTGATTTGGCCTTCGCGGCCTTCCTGTTAGTATTTGTGGGGATGATGTTGGCTTTCCTGTGGCGTGCTGATGTGGAAGATGGCCTGAAAGATAATCCAATTGTCCTGAAACCGGTCGCGAAACAAAAGCTGCGTCTCTTATCGATTAGCAAAACATGGGGACGGTTTGCAGTATTCGCTTCGGCATGTGTGGTAGGCGTATTTATCTTCACGCCACGTTTCGCGGGGTATCCGATTGTACCGCCCTTCTCGTTCCAACTACCCATCAGCGCCCCACCCTCGGCACAGGTCATCAATCCTGCGATTCCTCTTTTCAAAGCGGAAGGCGCAACCACCACCACACAGGGCGAAGAATATTACGCGGGTTTTGACCAGCAGCTTGACCTCAGTTACCGTGGACGACTGAGCGACACGATCATGATGTACGTGCAAAGTCCGGCTTGGAGCTATTGGCGCGGCTACGCCTTCGACCATTATGATGGGCGCAATTGGAGTGAGTCCGATAACACCTTACGACCCTATTATGCGGGGCGCAGCGGACGCTTCTCCTTAAACTTTAACCCGACAGGTCAAAAGACATTTGTGCAAACGTTTTATGTCGCTCACGATATGCCCAATGTGCTGTGGGCGGGCGGTAAACCACTCGCTGCGTTCTTTCCATCGCGCGAACTCGCCTTGGATACCTCCGGCGGTATTAAAACAGGCGAGGCTCTACAGGCAGGAACGGTCTATTCGATTGAGTCGACCAACCGAATCTTTGAACCCGACAGCCTACGTCAAGCGACAGGCACAATGCCCGAAATCATTCGATCCCATTATTCGCAACTGCCGGATACGACAACCGCACGAACCCGCGAATTGGCTGAAAGCCTGACCAAAGATAAAGCCACGACCTATGACAAGGTAATCGCAGTGCGGGATTATGTCATGAACACCTATCCTTACGATTACTTTCCACCCGCCCAACCACCGAATACCGATGCGGTTGACCAATTCTTGTTTGTCGATAAGCGCGGCGTATGCGAACATTTCACGAGCGCAATGGTGGTGCTGTTACGGGCAGCAGGTATCCCGGCGCGGTTCGTGGTTGGTTACGGCAGCGGAACCTATAACGCCATCACCGGTTATTATGAAGTTCACGCCAACGATGCCCACGCGTGGGTCGAGGTCTACTTCCCCGGCCTCGAATGGGTTCCGTTTGATCCGACACCCGGATGGACAGGCGATCCACAAACTGGCCCTGTGAAACGTTGGGTATTTAGCGATTTGATGTCCGGCCTTGAACTTCCCAGCATTCCATTCGGGCAAATCTTCCAAGCAAGTGTTTCGGCGATTGGAATAGTCATTCGTCCACTGATTGTGCTTGCTGTACTGGCAGGTATTGTAGGCGGCATCTGGTACGGCTGGCGACGATGGAAACGTTGGACATTTACGGGTTATACATCGGGACTCATCCATAAGGATAAGGCGCGACGGCAAATCTTTGCAGCCTACCGTAAAGCCCAGCGACAGCTTAAATCCTATCGTGATCCCAAGCAAACCGTGCAAGAACATGCACGAACGACACCGGAATTGGATGCACTAGCGGCATTGGTCGATATAGCAGCCTACCGACCGGATGCTCCAGATGCGAACATGGTCAAACGCGCAGAACAAGCCGTACTTAAGAAACCTACAAAATAATGACCGGTCAAGTGCTTGCAAGTCAAAGCATTTAGCCAATAATATTGAATACACGACAGGCAGTAAAAGGATCGATAAATGGGCGAGTATCAAGAGGTTGGGTTTAGTGAGCGTGCAACAGTTCCAGATGACATTTTCATCCTAAACCCCTCTCGACAAAAGATCGTCACAGGCAGACGCAACTACCGTTATCTTTGGAGTCAATTCGGCTGCGGTGGCGTTATTTTAGTGTTTTTCGTGATCTTTATCATCGGGATTGGGATGCCGCGCGTCATTAACGAAGTGCGGTTGGCGACCATGAAAACGGCATCCACCGAGGCACAGGTCATTGATCATAATGTATCACACGGTAAAAGTACCACCTATTCTATAACCTATGAGATTCGCTTGAAGGGGCAGACTTACAGCGAAGACGAAAGTGTAAACAGCAGTGAATATGACGATTGGCCGATTGGTAGTTATGTCAATGTGACGTATGCGGTTGACGACCCCAGCGTTTCTCACTTAGGCTCGGCGGGGTTGGATTGGCTGTCTATCATCTACCTACCCATTATCATCATTATCCTGTTGGTGATCGGGGTTGTGTGGTGGAGAAACTCCCGTGCGATGCGCCTTAAACTCCAGCATTTACAACAGGATGGGCGGCTTATTTTCGGTCAGCTCAAAAGTAGTAATGGCGAAATGATCAAGCGGGGCTCAGGCAAAAGCCGACATACAGATTATGATGTGACCCTTAACTATCAATTTATGAACCCAAACGGGAACAAAATTGAGGCGCAGGCAACCTTTACACGGAATGACTTGAAGAAAAAAGAACTGCCCACAATGGGATCAGTAGCGGTTCTATACGTGAGTGATGCGGACTATCTGGTACTGTAATTTTGATATTTCCTTGATGTTCTCAAGCTGATTTTTGACCCTTAATTGCTGAACCCAATCTTACAATGAGGTCGGTTTGTTTGACCTGATTGTGAGGTTTTTATGAAACGCAATACAGCGGGACTTATCGCGCTGGCAAGTGTGGCACTGATAGCGGCTGTGGTTTGGTGGACATCGCAGTACGTCACTGTGACTCTAAAACATGGCGGATCACGCGAAGAAACAGTTGAAAAAACAGGCGAAACATTCGTCAACATCCTCCTGAATATTCCAGTGGGTGGCCTAGCAGTCACTGGAAATTCACCCCACCTGCTCGACGGAACCTTCAAATATGAACAAGCACAATGGGATGCCCAAATCGCGTATTTGGTGAGCAACGGCATGGGTACGTTGAGTGTAATCCAACCGAACACTAATGGCAGCCCGGCCAGCCCGACGGGATATGACTACGGCGTACAGTTGAATAAAAGCGTACCCATGTCCTTACAGGTCGACCGGTTGGTGGGTGACACGAACCTCAAGCTGGATGGTTTGCTCATGAGTACGGTTAATGCCAACCTCGGAAATGGGAACAATATGGTAGGCATAGAGGGTGAGCAAAAAACGCTTTCAGCCATCCTTATTAATGGTGGGATGGGTGTTGATAAACTGAAACTGAACTGCACCTGTGATAGCCTTTCGAATCTCGTAGCAAGCCTCGGAACGGGCGATGACAGCGTGAGTTTGGACGGAACGTATCCCCAATTGACGAGTATCAACATCGACGGCAGTACGGGAAACGACTCGGTGATGCTCAAAGGCAGCTATCCGGCGATTAGCACGCTGACGCTCAACTTAGGGCAAGGCGACGATGCGATTACGCTAGCGGGTGATATGCCCGATTTGAACACATTGGTCATGAACGTCGGCGCAGGTAATGACAGTGTCAACCTTGATGCGCCGTGGAAGCATGATTTGAGCGCGACGATTATTTCCGAATCCGACAGCACCCGCTTGAAACTGCCTAAGGATATTGGTGTAATGGTGCAGGTGTTCGGTAAATCGGTTGATGTGGATGCTGGCAGCCTTACCAAACAGGATAATGGTTATGTGAACGCGGCCTATGGTCAGAGTAAAGTCACATTACACATCACCTTGAATACGAGTTCGACAGAAACAGTCAAATTGGTGGTGGAGTAAGCCAACCCTTTTATTTATCTTTCTCGGCACTGGCGAGATGCTCGCGAACGCGAAATTGGATAAGGCTACGAATAAACGGCAAGGGTAAGGGTTGATTCAACGGGAACTGAATCGTGCCCTTACCGGATGTTTTATAGTTAGAAAGTTCCTCAATGTTTTTCTCCATCTCGCCGGTAATCGGATAGAAACTAATATGCTTCTTCCAGCCAGCAAAATACACCAAATTGCCATGAAACACGTAAGTCGGCATGTCGTATTTGATGGTTTCGGCGGCTTGAGGCACTTCCTCTTTAATCGTTTGCCTGATCGTTTGTAAGACTGCCTTCACGTTTGGCGGGAAGGAGTCGATATACTCATCGACCGTCTTGAATTTCTTTTTTGAAGTAGCCATCTGTTTCTCCCATCACCTGTTTATTTCGGTAAGAGACGTTTCGGGATTTTGCAGATCATGGTGTAGGCTGGATCAAACATGTTGCCAACTTCATATTCAACCGCGAAACCGATGAGCAAGTTGGCTTCGGCGACGGTGTAGCCGTAACGCTGTTGCAACCAAGCCAGCATCTCAGTAGTAGCGTTTTGGACACATTGATCCAACGGACGGGCATTACCTGCCGTGAAAATATATTCCTCATTTTCACCGCGCGGCCAACCAGATTTGACACCCTTGAGTAATTCAACCGTGAACTGGACATCAAACGAGATTTCGATGCCAGTGCCGGACATTTCTCCATCGCCTTGAAGGGCATGACCGTCACCGAGGTGAAAGAGTGCGCCGGGTTGGAACACCGGAAAATAAACGGTGACACCTTGAACGAAGCCGTTGTAATCCATGTTGCCTCCGTGTTCGGCGGAAGTGGCAGTGGAGATGGCTTGTCCAATATCAGGGGCGACACCAAAACAACCAACCATCGGATTGATGGGGAGGGTGAAGTTTCCGAGTTTACCCATTGGCTCTTTTAGCGAGGCAGTACCGGCTTTGGCATCCACATTCCAATCGACCATCATATCACGCGAGGGTAAGGCTGGAACGGCAGCGGGATCAACGACATTTTGAGCGAGGCCGGGTCGTCCCCATCCACGGACGCGGTTGGGCGTGAGTTTATCCAGATGAACGAGGAGCGTATCACCGACTTCGGCACCATCAATATAGAACGGGCCGGTCATGGGATTGGGGCCACCGACAACCTGTTTATCATTGGCATCAAAGCCACCTGCATCGACCGTGGTGGTGATAACGGTATCACCGGGGGCGATATGGAGAACGGGCGGGTGTGAGCCAATGGTGTTGTGATAGTGGTCGGGTGTAAAGGTGTGGGTGGGCATGTTGGGAGTCTCCAGTTGGAAGTTTCAAGTCGTCAGTTTACAGTTGTCAGTCAAAAGAAGTCGTCAGTCACCAGTCGTCAGCTAATAGACAGAAGATAAAGGTTCAAGTTGTTGGCGAAAGTGATGGCAAATTTGGCAATTCTATAGGCCGTTTCATGTCATTTCGGCGGATGGCTCGGCTGTGGTCGCGTCAATTTTGGCGACTATGTTGTCGCCGCCAAGATTGCCATAGAGCAGTTACAAGAGACAAGTTTTAAGTCGCAAGATAGTCGCAAGTCGAAAGCTATCCGCCGCCAGTCTATAGTCTGTAGTCCATACACAATAAGCCAAAACCTTTTGATCACACTGGCAAATTGGGCAGCAAAGGCAGCAATGGCAAAGTATGATTTTGTGCGAATATTGCCAATTGAGTCGTAAAGTAAGTTCTCGAAAGTAATGAGCCAACCCCCACCCTAGCCCTTCCCCTGCAAGCGATGGAGGGAATAATACCAATGCAGTAGTGCATTAACTCACAATATTCAAAAACTACTCAGTCGCAAGTCGAAAGGCTGCAAGACACACGTTTCGAGCTCCAAAGGCAAAATAAGCATCATTCGATCTCCCTCATAGAATAACATATCTTAAGGTGCAATGGGTTACATTTTGGTCACTCTTTGGGAGGGAAGTTGCTAACGATTTTGAGGGAGTGCGAATGTTAAGGCGGTTGGGGAATGGTTGGAAATGGGTTTGGGAGTATATTACACTTAGTCCCAATCGGGTATTTCCAGAATATTGCCTTCCCAATTCATACATAATAGGCGAACATCGGGATTATGTAGCAAATGAACATGCCCAAAAATACCTTCAAAAATCGTATGTGTTAGCTCAACTTCCAAATATGCCTCTCGCAATTTATCATCAAAAGTATTTTGTACGAATGACGCATTTAGCAAGTTTTCACGCTCGGCAATTGGCAAGACTCGTGACCTAGCATTTCCAATAATTGGGCGATAATCTGACTCCCACAGATTGCTATCCAATACCATCTGGTAAGGTGGCATAGAGAACTCAATTAATAGAAAAGGCCATTTGTACGATCCCCAAATAGACTCCGGAAACAATTCGGGGTAGACCATCCGACAGTAAATGAAATCCCACTCAATTATGGCTAGGCTAAAGCTATTCGGTTTTGTAAATAAGCCATACCAGCGTGAATCATGAAGGTCATATTTTTCGAAAAACTTCGGAAGATTAGAATTTTGTGCTTTATCCCAACGTAATTCCGCATTTAGTAAGCCATGTGCCAACCAGTCGGGATAATCTTGCTCAATCATTTTGAATCATCCAAGGAACACACATTAAGAACACGTACAAAATCAAAGTAACTCCCCAAGGATAACATAAATCTAGCTCTCAAAGATTACCATTTGTCACCATTTCTCAGAGAAGTTACAAACAGTTTTGAGGGAGTGGAGTTATTAAGGGGGTTAGGGAATGGTTGGGATTGGGTTAGGAGATGAAATTGATGCAACATGAGAAGGCGGTAAAAAATGAAAATGTCAGTTTTGTTCAACCCCCAAATAGACTATGTAACTTTCAGCATCAGTCATATCAACCATAACATCATAAAATGTCTCAGATTTCGCCCAACTTGCCCCTGCAAAATGGGCGCTATCTTTGGGATCCCACCAACTCAATTCCGTATTTTGCGGCGAGTTGCTCTCAGGAAGTGGGTTAAATCCTTCTTTGAGTGAGTCTTTTAAGCCCAACTGTTTTAGGAAACTATCCAAAATTTTGGGACTGGATTGAAACTTAAAGTGCAAGATGCGCGACTGTAACAAGGCATCTTCCATACCGTGAAAATTGGTCGCTTCAACAGGTAGTGGAAAACCAATGTAATTCTTCACATCTGTTCTTTTAATAGTACTGGTAGCTGCTTGCATCACACTCGCCACCGAGACTACAGCTTTTTGCAATAAAAACAACCCTATCCCAAAAAGCGCTACACCTATGATCAGACCGATTAATGCGCCGCGCAGGATAAATCGTCTTTTTGATATGTGAGTTCGCATCGGCAAAAGTCATTGTTATAAAATAATTATCAATCGCTATAGAAGTGAGTTCGCAAATCATCTTCGGATAAATAGAGACTCGACTCACGGTAAATACGTTTGAGCAGACCTGATCCAAGTGGCTTCGCGCCATGAACGGGGATATTGACGGTTTGTGTTTCTTCATGGACTGTCCCGTCTGCATGAAGAACCTTTGAAGAACGGCGCAAGACATGGTGACTGCCTCGAATACGAATGACTACGAAACCAAATTGCTCAAATATTCGAACAAGATCAAGTCCATTGAGTCTACGCAATTTCGGCATAATTTTCGGGCAGTTCCATTGTGACGATAATACGAGCGTTGGGATCGAGGTTATAAAGTTTGACCGAATCTTCGCCTTCAAGGTGGGCAGCGATCATCTCATGTATATTGTGCATGAGTTCGCTCCATGTTCTGCCCTCTGTAACAGCGACAATTTCCTGACAGGAAGCGACATAATAGGCATAGCCTACATCGTCTTCGCCATCTTCAAAGCCCGTGAAATACTCAACATTTACGTGAATGGTATCGGCTATAGAGTCCATTAATTGTTTACCCTTTACCAAACTATAACATGTTTATTGATGCAGCAAATTATACATCAAATTAAGTCATATCTAATCAAGGTCTGAAGGGGCGCAAGGCCGTGCGCCCCTACAAGATGTGATTTAGGTGATGGCGTGGTGGGCTTGGAGGCTGCGGACGCGTAAGGGCTTCAGACGCAGTGAGCGGATGCCCTGTACGGCAGCCATTGCACCCGTTAATGTGGTGATGATGGGTACACCGTAGGCGATGGCTGTGCCGCGAATGAGTGAACCATCTTCATGGGCTTTGCCACCGCGTGGGGTGTTGATAATGAGCGCCATTTCACCCGCACGAACCGAATCGACAATGTTGGGTGAGCCGTCACTGACTTTGTTGACGACAGTTACAGGTAATCCAGCGGCAGACAATGCGGAAGCTGTACCCGCTGTGGCAGTCAATGTGAAACCGAGTTGATGCAGATCATGGGCAATCTTGAGGACAGCGGTTTTGTCGTTGTCATTGACGCTGATAAAGACATTGCCGGATTGGGGCAGCGGGGAGTTGGCGGCCATTTGCGCTTTGGCATAAGCATGACCAAAAGTGGAAGCGTGTCCCATAACCTCACCTGTCGAGCGCATTTCGGGACTTAGGCGGGCATCCACACCGGGGAACTTCTGGAAGGGCAAAACCACTTCTTTGATAAAGTTGCCATCGACAACTGGCTCGGTGAGGAAGTTCAGATCAACGAGCGTTTTGCCGGTGGCAATCTGGGCGGCGTAACTGGCAAGCGGCACACCTGTGGCTTTGCTGACAAAGGGCAGCGTCCGGCTGGCACGCGGATTGACTTCTAAGACGTAGACGACTTCATCACGGATGGCGAATTGGATGTTAAAAGCACCTTTGACGTTGAGTGCGAGACCGATTCGCTCGGTGTATTCGCGGATAATTTCGAGGTGATAGCGGGTGATTTTATAGGGCGGCAGCACACAGGCTGAGTCGCCGCTGTGGATGCCTGCCTCTTCAATCTGCTCCATGATACCGCCAACCGTGACCATCTCGCCATCACAGAGGGCATCAACATCGACTTCGAAAGCGTCATCCAAGAAGCGGTCAATCAACACCGGATGACCGTTCCATTCGATGTTGGTGTCGATCCAGTTAATGAGCGCGGCATCATCAAAGACGATTTCCATACCGCGTCCACCGAGGACATAACTGGGGCGGATCAACACGGGATAACCAATTTGGTTGGCAATGGCGAGGGCTTCATCGCGTGTCAAAGCGGTGCCACCATCGGGCTGCGGGATTTCGAGCTTCTCCATGAGGGCGTTGAACTGCTTGCGATCTTCAGCGAGGTTGATGGTGTCATAGGATGTACCCCAAATTGGCGCTCCGGCTTCATGCAAAGCACGAGCGAGATTGAGA
>JACDGI010000260.1 GCA_013821665.1 Anaerolineae bacterium | reverse complement strand
GGATAGAAGCGGCGATGGACAGCGCGACCGATTCCCACTGCGCGGATTCGCCGGGAGCCGTGAGCATTTGCAGGGCGATGGTGGCACCTTTTTGATATTCGATAAGCCAAGCAACACCATCAAAACCCTCACCTTTGAAGTCCACACGGGCGGCTTGTTTATCACCGACTGTGGTGGCTGCGGGCGTACCAAATTTAACGCTGTCACCAACGGCTTTGACGGTCAATTGTAAAAGTTCGAGTGGTGTGGCATCCGCTTTGGCTGGCAACTGCGCTTGCTTAATATAATCGTCGGTGGAACTCATGGTGACGAGCATATTGACCTGCCCTGCTTCGAGGGTTGAGCCGAAGGATTTATCGAGCGCGGATTCGGCATTTGAGAGGTAGACACTCTGTTCACCGAACTGGCGACTCAACCATTTATCAGGATATGAGACCGAAACCAAGCCATTTTTGGTTTTGGCAGTTTGCGTAAGGGCAAGCGGTTCAGCGGTGGATTCAACGACCGGTTGATCCGAATTATGTGAGAGTGAAGCCGCGATGCTCAAAGCGGCGGCCTCACCTTTTTCGAGTTCACTGGGTGCTGTGCGAATAATAAGGAATATAAATAAGCCATCCGAATCGCGTTTGATCAGGTAAACGTGACCCTCGTTATTACCTTTGCCGGAGACATCCGCCTGAGCGACCGTGCCGTAGGAGACAGGTAGTTCCGTTACGATGCCATAGTTCAAAGCTGGCACAGCCGTAGCTTTTATGAGTGCCGTTAACATTGCTCCGGGCGACGTGGACGCATCCGGTTTGAATCCCTGCGTATCTCCGAACAAGGTCTTATAGTTATTGAACGTCAGGAGAGCAAATTGGATATAAACATCACCGGATTGAAAGTCGTCGTTCGGTGTTTTACCTTTGAGCGTCGCGCTACTATAAAATTCACCACCCGAAAGGTTATCCAATTTGCCATCACTCGGATCTTCAAACTGCAAGTTAGAGGGATAGGCAATGGTGAAATCGCCCTTTTGGCTGGTATAAGTCGTGGTTGATGATTCGGGCGTTGGCTGGCTGGTGCCTTCGGCGGTGACTTCCGCTTTAACATCCACCGTAATTGAGGCCAGAATATCACGGGCGGTAATGTCCCATTTATCACCTTCACCGGGGGCGGCAAAGAGAAGAATGCCAGCTAACCACTTCTTACCGAGAATGGTGAACATGATCTGACCTTCGCCGCGCTTGTCAGCGGTGAGATTCATGCGGACGGCGGGGTTGCCAGCGATGGTGGTTTCACCGGGTTCGCCAAAGGTAAAGCTATCTGGCATCCCCTGCTTGGCGAGTGCCTGAAGAATTTCAAGTGGTGTCGAGTCGGGCGTAATTGTGCCTTCCGGTAGCGATTTCGCCAGTTTGGTCAGCTCAATCAGTTCGACTTCGATATGTACTTCACCGGTTTTAAACACATCGTCACGGTTAAAAAGTGACCTATCAATCGTGGTTTGGTTATTGGAGAGCTTGATGCTGAGCAGACTATCGGAGTCGGGATTATCCTTGAAAACCCAATCCGCTGGAAAGTTGACAGAAGCCAAACCATTGGTTGAGTGAAATGTCTGCAAATCCGGTTGGGCGGTGGCTTCGGTTGTAGCGTCCTGCGCGAGAACCGGCAAGGCCAGTGCAAAGGCGAGGAGCAAGAATGTTAAAAAAGTGATGGGTCTCAATTTCATACGTACTGTCCTTTCAGGTGATGTCCACATCCATAGCGGTAAGACGCTGCGGCGGAGTCGATTGTTCCACAGATTAGCAGCATTCTGTTAAGCAGTAGGACTGTATTAAGTGGTGGAGGTTAAAGTTGAGCATACATACCCCACCCCCAGCCCCTCCCCAAAACACAGCTATGCATTACCCACATCTTTTGAGGGAACGGGCGAAGGGAGATTCTCGCGTGAACGAATGCCTATAGTGACTTAGATTATGGTATAGAAAGGCGACAAAATGATGTCAAACCCTTTGAATATAATAGAGTGCGCCTTTTTTCATGTTGAAAACGCTTGCAAAACAAGCCCGTTCGGGATGGTTTTGGCTGACATTTCATCTCCTTCTCTCTCTCAACAACCTCTATTTTACCCTGTTTCCTACCCTCCCAATATTTGTGGGTAATGCATAGCCAAAACACAGGGAGGGGAGAAAATGCAAAATACGTGTTCCCGAAAGCTCCTGCTTTTATCAAGAAAAACACTTCCACCATTTAGTGTGGTGCTACTCTGTTAAGCATCGTGCGGCATACGTTAGAGATTACAGAAACGGTTTTAGCAGGTAAGAAGAAGATTTTTGCCACAAAGACTCAAAGGGGTTTGCAAACGCTAAACCCCTATCGAAGTGAATTTTAAGCAGTGGCGAGCGCGGGGCGACGAAGATGCCAATTGGTGGCTTTTTCGTAGGCATCACCGACACGCAGGATGGTATCTTCGGCGAAGGCTTTACCCAGAATCTGCATTCCGATGGGCAGATTTTGGTTGTCGAAACCGCAGGGTACATTCAGGCCGCAAATCCCCGCGAGGCTGGGCGGCAGTGTGAACACATCTTCCAGATACATCGAGAGTGGGTCACTGCTGTTCTGACCAATTTTGAAGGCCGTCTTAGGGGCAGTGGGCGCGACAATCACATCAACCTCTTTGAAAGCGTTATCGAAATCCTGTTTGATGAGGGTTCGAACGGCCTGAGCTTTACCATAGTAAGCATCATAATAACCGGCTGAGAGCGCATAAGTGCCAAGCATGATACGGCGTTTGACTTCGGGGCCGAAACCCTGCCCGCGTGTGGCTTTGTAGGTCGGCCACATCTCACCTTTATCGACTTTTTGGCCGAAGCGGATGCCATCATATCGAGCGAGGTTGGCGCTGGCTTCTGCTGGAGCGATGATGTAATAAACCGGCAAACTGTAATTGGTATGCGGCAAGCTGATCGGAACGGCTTTTGCGCCGAGCGATTCGAGGGTGGCGATGGCGTTGCGAACGGCGGTCTCAACATCCGGCTGAATACCTTCGATGAAGTATTCCTTGGGAATGCCGACCTTCAGTCCTTTGATGTCACCGGTGAGCGCAGCCAGATAATCCGGCACATCGACGGGCATACTGGTCGCGTCGAGGGGGTCTTTACCAGCGATCACCTGCAAAATACGGGCGGCATCTTCCACCGAACGGGTCATCGGCCCTGCTCCATCGAGGGATGATCCGAAGGCCACGAGGCCATAACGTGAGACACGTCCGTAGCTGGCTTTGAGAGCAGCGATGCCACAGAAGGAACCGGGTTCACGGATGCTGCCACCGGTATCGGTTCCGATGGCTCCGGCTGCCATACCAGCGCTGACGGCGGCTGCACTGCCACCACTGCTGCCACCGGGAACACGTTCGGTATCCCACGGGTTGCGGGTGATGGCGTAGGCCGAGTTTTCGGTGGAGGAACCCATCGCGAATTCGTCCATGTTGACTTTGCCAAGCAGCACCATACCGGCATCAGCAAGGCGTTGGACAACGGTGGCATCATACAGCGGCTTATAACCTTTGAGGATTTTTGAGCCGCAGGTGGTTTCGATGTCTTTGGTGGATAGCACATCTTTGATCGCCAATGGGATGCCAAGCAAGGGACGATCATCACCATTGGCACGGGCTTTGTCGGCGGCTTCAGCATCGGTCAAAGCACGTTCACGGGTGACGGTCAAATAGGCCTTTATGGTTGGGTCAAGCTTTTCAATTTGGTCGAGGTAGGCTTGCGTCAGTTGGACGGCGGTGATTTCCTTGGAGCGGAGTTTAGCCAGAGCCTCGGTAATGGTCAATTCGGTGAGTTGAGTCATGGTTTTGCATCTCGTGTATGCCGCAAATGATGAGGGGAAGTATAGCATAAAAAGGTCTATAGTCTTTAGTTGGTAGTCGATAGAGAAAGACAAAAGCAAAAACATTTTTACCACAGAGACACAGAGGAAGAAGAGAATACCTGATAAACAGGCGATAACAGGTAACAATTACGGATATTATTACGAAACAGAGTTCTAACCGCAGAGAACGCAGAGATAGGACAGAGAGTTTTAACACAAAGGCTCAATGGCTCAAAGACACAGAGAAAGATTTTTATATAATGAGGTAATTGGTGGTCGGACGGCAAAGGATGAATGAAGATGGCGAGTGAGCAACGACAGCGGACAGCGCTTGATCTGGAAATTGATGCGGGTGATTTTTTGGCATTTTATTGGCTGAAAAGTGAGTTGGTGGAGTTTTGCCGTGCCAACGATCTACCGACGAGCGGCTCGAAAAAGGATTTGACGCAGCGGATTGCACACTTTTTAAAGACAGGTGAACTTTTACTGCCGGAGAAACGACCGAAGCTCAAGAGTGATGGTCAAGTGCCAACATTGGAAACGATTATCACCGTTGACTACCGTTCCAACCAGATTAACCGCGCGTTTTTTGAAGAAGTGATCGGCAAGCATTTTCATTTTTCAACGGCCTTCCAACAGTATTTCAAAGACAATGTGGGCAAGACGTTTGGTGATGCAGTCGCTTATTGGCACAAGCTGGAAGAACAGGAAAAACGCGGCTCGAAAAAAGAGATTGCGCCCCAGTTTGAATACAACCAATTTATCCGCGCTTACCATGACCAAAATCCAGATGCGACCCATCAAGCAGCGGTGGCAGCGTGGAAGGTTTACCGCAGTCAACGGCGTGGAGATGCAGGGCAAGGGACGAGGCGTTAGAATAGAAACACTTCCACCCCTTCCACAACTCAAAATTAACAGTTGAGCCAGAGCATGTATGACTGAAAAGCCTAAACCAGATATAAATCTTGATCGTTTTGAGCAATGGCACGAAATTGTTAGCGACAACATTCAACATTTTTTCTCTACCACTCCAGAGTCTATTAGTACGAAACTCGATTATTCGATGGATTCTTTGAATGTTCTCGGAAAATGGTTGATTGAGCAATATCCATATCCAGATCCTAGCTCAGAGAAAAAGCAAAATGGACAAATCGGAATTCATAACGGCCTTAGCTACTACGTGGGCGAAGTCTATCGTAAATATCTTGAAGGTCATTGGAATGTCCATTTTAAAGAACTAGAACCCGATTATGAATATGGTGAAGAACCAGTTATTGAAGGCTTTCATCATGACGTTGCTCTTTGTCCATATAAAGTGGTGTTACTGACACTCTTGCGGAATGATGGGGAAACGCTAAAAAAAATTTTGATCGATTACATGCAGTTGTATAAATCCAAAAGGAAAATGTAACGATCAAAACGTGGACAAGGATGCAAGCCGACAAGCGAAGAGATAGAATAAAGGCAACCCCCTCCCAAACGCATTAGGGAGGAAAAAGAACAAAAGGAATAGATTATGGTGGCGACAATCCATGAAAATCCGGTGATTAACCCCTATGACGGCAGCGTGGTCGGGCATGTGCCGGAGTTCAGCGAACAAGATGTGCGTGATGCGATTGGTCGGGCGGCTGCGGCGGCACCGATGATGGCAGCGATGCCAGCTCACCAGCGTGGGAGCATCCTCAACAAAGCAGCCAGTATCATTGCCAGCCAAGTGGAGGAGATCGCCAAGATTATGGCGCGTGAAAACGGCAAGCCGATGAAGTACGCGCGCGGCGAAGCGATGCGAGCGGTGGATACGTTTAACTTCGCGGCGGACGAGGCTCGTCGGCTGCACGGCGAAACCATTCCGCTGGATGCATCGACGGGCGGCGTGGGCAAAATCGGCTATTACATGCGCGTGCCAGTGGGTGTGATCGCAGCCATTACACCGTTTAACTTCCCATTGAATCTGTCGGTACATAAGCTGGCTCCGGCGATTGCGGCGGGCTGTCCGGTGGTGATGAAACCCGCGCCTTTCACACCGATGACGGTCATTAAGCTGGCAGAAATTATGCGCGAGGCTGGTTTACCGGACGGTGCATTCGAGGTGATTACCGGTGGCGCGGATGTCGGTACGTGGCTGACGGCTGATCCACGAATTTCGATGATTTCGTTTACGGGCAGTCCAGCAGTGGCGCACCATATCAGCAAGGCGGCGGGTTTACGGCGGCTGGTATTGGAACTGGGTGGCAACGCGGCCACAATTGTGGATGAGGACGCTAATATCGACGTGGCGGTCAACCGCACGGTGATGGGCAGCTTCTCCTACAGCGGGCAGGTGTGCATCAGCGTGCAGCGCTTATTCATCCACCATAAAAAGTATGACGAATTTCGCAGCAAATTTTTGGCCGCGACTGAAAAGCTGACGATGGGCGATCCGTTGAGCGACTCGACCGACATCGGGCCGCTGATTAATGATGCCGCCGCCGAACGGATTGACGCTTGGATCAAAGAAGCGGTCAATCAAGGGGCAACGATTGCGATTGGTGGCACGCGCGAAGGCCGCATGTACAAGCCGACGGTGTTGGAAAATGTCAAACCGGATATGCAGATTATGTGCGCGGAGGCGTTCGGGCCGCTGGTCAACTTCGTGCCATTTGATACGTTTGAGGATGCGCTGAGAATGGCCGATGAAGGCACATTCGGCTTGCAAGCTGGTGTGTATACACGCGACTTAAATAAGGCCATGCTGGCAATCCAAAAACTTAATGTTGGTGGCGTGCTGATTAACGAGGTGCCGACGCTACGAATCGACAATATGCCATATGGTGGCAATCGGGACAGCGGTGTAGGACGCGAAGGGCCGCGTTTCGCCATCGAAGAAATGACCACGCTCAAGATGGTCGTGATCAATATGGGAATATAAGCCCATGCGCGACTTCTAGAATTTTGTTATACCCGTAAGACAAATCCGCGTCTTATCGTCATGGAGGTGGGCGACGTAAAGTTTGTCGCTCACCTTCTTCATCGGCTATTTTTATTACGCAGAAAGAAATGAACATGACACCTACGACTGCAAGCGCAAGCGGAACGTTTATGTTGGGTGGGGATATCAAGATCAACCGGATGGGATTCGGCGCGATGCGAATCACTGGTAAGGGGATCTGGGGCGAGCCAGAAGACCACGACGAGGCGATACGGGTATTGAAGCGCTTACCGGAACTCGAAGTCAATTTCATTGACACGGCAGATGCTTATGGGCCGGATGTGAGCGAAGATTTGATCCGTGAAGCGCTGTATCCGTATGGTGAAATCATTGTGGCAACTAAAGGCGGGCAAACGCGGCAGGGGCCAGATCAATGGGTTCCTTTAGGTCGTCCTGACTATCTACGCCAGTGCGTGCAAATGAGTCTGCGACGATTGGGTGTGAAACGGATTGATCTGTGGCAGCTACACCGTATTGACCCTAAGTTTGACCGTGATGCCCAATTCGGCGTGATTCGAGATATGCAGCGCGAGGGGTTAATCCGGCATGTGGGGTTGAGCGAAGTTAACGTCGAAGAAATTGAAGCAGCGGAAAAGTACTTCAAGGTCGTGAGCGTCCAAAATATGTATAATCTGGCACAGCGACAAAGTGAGGATGTGTTGGATTACTGTGAGAAAAACAACATCGCTTTCATCCCCTGGTCCCCACTGGCCGATGGCGATTTGAGCAAAGAAGGCGGTATCCTTGATACGGTTTCCAAGAAACTCGGTGCGACACAATCACAAGTGGCATTGGCATGGATTTTGAAGCGCAGTCCTGTCATGCTGCTGATCCCCGGTACGGGTAAGGTCAATCATCTGGAAGAGAACGTCGGCGCGGCGGGTGTCGAGCTATCTGACGAGGATTTCAAGGCGTTGGATAAAGCCGGCAACGACGAGTGGAATAAGAGCAAGTAGTCCTTTCAGATTACTACAGGAGGGAGTAAGTACCCCCTCCCTAACCCTCCCCCTAGCAACAGGGGAGGGAATAAATCAGGTAATAAATAGAGGTTATTGGAAATATGGGGGATTATGAAAACGCGACAACTGGGTAACTCAGACTTACAGATCACAGCGATTGGTTATGGGGCGTGGGCGATTGGTGGCGCGGGATGGGAAGCAGCATGGGGCGCACAAGATGATGGTGAGGCCATCGCGGCCATTCAGGCGGCAGTTGACGCGGGCATCAACTGGATTGATACGGCGGCGGTTTATGGGCTGGGCCATTCCGAGGTGCTGGTGGCGAAGGCGCTCAAAGGTCGTGGCAAGCGTCCTTATATCTTCACCAAAAGTTCAAAGCTCTGGGATAAAGATCGCAACGTCATCAGCAGCATGAAGTCCATCCGCAAAGAAATTGAGGATAGCCTCGGTCGCCTGCAAACCGATGTCATTGACCTGTATCAAATCCATTGGCCGAACCCCGACGATGAGATCGAAGAAGGTTGGGCGGCGATGGCAAAGCTCAAAGAAGAAGGCAAGGTGCGCTGGATCGGTGTCTCAAACTTCAATGTGGCACAGATGGAACGCGCGGCCAAGATTGCACCGATTACTTCACTGCAACCGCCCTACTCGCTGGTTGATCGTAAGGTCGAGGCTGAGATTCTGCCCTACTGCGAAGCACATAACATCGGCGTGATTAATTACTCGCCGATGGGCGCGGGTTTGTTGACCGGCGCGATGACTTTGGAGCGGGCACGTACCTTGCCAGCGGATGATTGGCGCAGCCGCAGCGAGAATTTCCGTGAACCGCGTTTGCTGCGTCACATTCAGTTAGTGAGTATCTTGACCGCGATCGGCGAGAAACATGGGCGGACACCGGGCGAAGTGGCGATTGCATGGACGCTGCGGATGCCTGTCGTGACAGCGGCGATTGTCGGGGCGCGGAGTGCCAAGCAGGTGGCAGGTATCATCGGGGCGATGGACTTCCGCTTGAGCGCTGATGAGATTGAGGAAATTGAGACGTTCTGCAAGGCTAATCCGTAAATACAATTGAACCGCCAAGACGCAGAGAGCGCCAAGTTCAATGCAGAGTGTTTTTCAGAGCAGATAGCAACGAACCTAGCGAGGCTGTCTGCTCTGTTTAGCGGTTTTTGCGTTTGGGGCGCGGCATATCTTCGATGCGGACGGCGAAACGCGAGGCCAAATAAGCGTAGATTGGAATTGCCAGTGCAGGAGCAACGGCTTGCCCGACGCAGGGGATGGCGAACAAAATCAGCAGCACAAAGTTAACAACCACCATAAAAAATATCCATTGGAGGGTGTCGTTAAAATGCCGGTAAACAGTGCTGAGTAAATCGCCAAATTGGAAGAACACACCGATGTTATCTTCCTCGGCGTAGCGCACGACACCTAGCGCGAACATCGGCCACGTCACGAAGTTATAAACCAGCAGCAGTGGCAAAACACAGCATAATACGACATAGCCGATAGCACTGCCGACATAATTATCACCCCAGAAACTGGATGTCGTCAGATAGCAACAAGCCGGTAACAACAGCGGCAGGTTGTAAACAATCAGCGCGGCCAGTACATTCCCACCCTTACGAAGTTTCTCGGTGTAATTCGCCCAACGCGGCAGCGGTGTGGCTAAGCCGGTGTTTAGGTTGTGGATGAGTTCGACCAGATAGCCAAAAAGCAGCGCCCAGCCGATCAAACCAACCAGCAAAATGCTGCCGAAAGTGGCAAACAGCGCGATACCCGCGCTAATGAGCAGCTTGGGTGTCCACTCGCGATCATCCAGAATGTAGGTGAATGCCCGACCAATATCCACGACTATAACCTCCCAACGATAATGATGGGATTATTGCATGGGCAGAATACAAATGCAATTGAACCACCGTGACACACAGGGTAATCGCATCAAAATAAGGAAGAAGGGATAATGGGGCAAAAAGGGAAGCCTCATGTCGGACAAGTTGAAAACGAGTATCGAAGAATGTTTCGAAAATGTAGCTGATCCACGGGTAGAAGGG
>JACDGI010001017.1 GCA_013821665.1 Anaerolineae bacterium | reverse complement strand
TGCGTGAATGGTTGTATAACAATGTGTCCGTGCTACCCGAAGGCTACGCGGCAGTCGGCTGCTTCATACTCGATGCTAACGGCTCAAAATCGGCACTGGCCGCTAAAATGGCAGGGGATGTCGTGCTGCTCGACGTGGGTGCTTATACAGCCAATGTCTTCCGCCTGCATAACGGTGCATTCAATCCGGCTGATCTTCCGCAGTCCAGTATTGCCAATGGCGGTGGGAATACGCATCTGCGCTTGCCACTCCTCGAATGGGTACATGGGGCAGGGGGAGACTTAACAGCAGTCACCCTTGATGACATTGATAAAGTGCTGCGGTTGAGTAGTGTTTCGGGCAACTATGAAGTATCCGGGGACTATATACTGCGATTTGGTGCAGCCGAAATCAATCTCAAACCCATGCTCGATCATCTGGGGAAACAATATGCCGATTGGCTGGCGAATAACGCGCTTGACACCCGTTATGATGGCTTAAAAGACATCAGTGGCTTGCTGATTGTTGGAGGGAATGCTGACTATATTATGCCGCACTTACAACAGTGGTACGGCAAAGTCATCGACTACACCGGCTGGCGCGAGTTTGCAGGACTCCATCCCGCTGACTTGAATGCAGCAGGAGGATTACGACTCGCTCAAGCACGGTTAGCAGCAAAGAAGTAAGAGCGTTTTATATCGTCATTGACCAAGACGATGACCGCGAGTTGGTTTATAAGCCCACTCAATATAGTGTGGTACTAGAGGTGATGGCAGAAATGCACCCTGTTCCCAAATGGGAATTCGGGAATGACGATTATCGAGTTACGGTTTATGCAATTGCCTTATACCATATGCCAGTCGGTGAGGACCGCGAGGAAATGGAACAACGAATATTGATGGCGCTCGATTTAATTTAGGGATTTTCCAAACATGGGGCAGGGCTAAATCTAAAGAAATGACTCATTACTATGTCGTCCTAGAGACTGACGATGATGACAATCTGGTTGTAAAATCGACGCAGAGAACCGAGGAACTGGAAGTTTTTGCCCGGAAAGGCCTATTTCCTGCATGGAATATTGTGGGAGAAGGTTATATTGTCACCCTTTATGGTGGGGCATTAGATAACATTCCAACCGGTGATAATAGGGAGAAAATTGAAATACTTGTGTTGCACGAACTCGGTTTACGGCAACGAAATACACGTTTAGAACTCCACCTCGTCGTTACACAATCGCCCGATGTCGAAGAGTTTCGGGATTCAGTTGGTATTAATCTGGTCATACCAGCCACTGACATCGCCATTTGTGGCATTTTTGTGTGGGAAAAACACCAGGCAGACCTCAAGATATACGAAACATCGCTCTTGAGAACCAATGCGAGACTTTACATCGAGGTCTTCAAAATCGCGGTGGAACTTGCGGATCGTTTAGCGGAGCGCGGCGTTCAAATGCCGCATGAAATCAAGGCTGTGTTACATGAGGCTGCCCGGCAGTTTAGTCCGGTGAAGCTAACAGTGAAATGAGCCGGGGATTTCAATCTGCTAGTAATTTTGGTGCTGATTCCCCAGTAAAGGTGAAATTTTCCTTGCTTCAAACGGTAAAATTTAGTTGCGTGACTTGCGGGGCAGGGCTATACTCAGATTTAACAGTCCCATAAAACAGAAAAGACGAGTTTGCAGCTCGCCTTTCCTGCCGGAACCTTTTAGGTTTCAAGGGATTGCCGAACTCGTACGAGGAGTCCGACGATGTACCTGATTATAACACAAAATCGGGTACAGCCACCTGAGTTTAATCAACAAAGGAGCGTCACTCTCAAATGAGTTGGCGCTCTTTTTTATTTGTTTGATGGAGTGATATGAATTAAAAGAGATTGTGTCCTAAAAAGTGTATAGGACACCACAGGTGTGAGAACACCATCACTGACCCTATAAAAGCGAAATGCCTTCCGTACCATGACAAGTTTCAGAAGGCATTCATCAAACCGCCGGGGCGGCTTAATAAACGCTCGCCCGGACATTTCGTTATCTCTTTACATGATAACGAAGATGTTTCGTGTGTGCAAGTCAAATCCGGCAGTCTGGGATTTGATT
>JACDGI010000259.1 GCA_013821665.1 Anaerolineae bacterium | reverse complement strand
GTTCAAAAGCACACGGGCAGTTGACCTCGAAAAACTCGACCGGCAGGTGCATCTGGCCGTCGAAGGACGCGGCGATCCGAATGGCAATCTGGATTTCGTGGCGAAGGGCAACCGCCAAGTGCCGCTGTCCAAGCTGTCGATCATTCTGATTGATGATGCGTTGAGCCTCGCTAATTCACAGGATGAAGTGCGCGTCGATACCGACCATATGTTGAGCATCATGGCGGAAGCATCGATGTCCACCAGCGGTTTGCTGCGGGCGCAGGGGATTACGCCGAAAGCGATTGCCGACATCCGTATGGATAACTCGCAGGTGCGTCTCAAACCGGATGGTACGACGCAAGACGTGGTGGCACAGGCCAAGGCCGGTAAGCTGCGGGCTGTGTATTTCCGTGAGGGACTGCTGCGCGACATCATTAATATTTTGTCACAGTCGGTTAAGCGGCATGTGATTCTGGTGGGGCCAGATGGCGTGGGTAAGCGGACGCTGGCTTACAGCCTCGGTTTGTTGATGTCCGAAGGCAAAGGGCCGACCGGACTCAAAAACTTCGTGCAGATTGATGAAACGTCGCTGCTGGATAACGATCAGAAAACGGTGCGGGCGGGGCTGAGCCAAGCGGCCAGTGGTATTTTGTTTATCCCCCATTTACACCGTTTCTTTGGTGGGCCGATTAAAGCGGAGTTTAGCAAGGCCACGCCACTAATTCAGAAGGCGTTTTTGGCGGATGATCCGGTGATCATCGGCACGACGACCGAGATTGATTATAAAGAGCGGTTGGCATCGGTGAGCGCGATTACGGAGAACAGCCAGATTATCCGTGTACCGGAACCATCACCGGAAGAAACACTCGAAATCCTCAAAATATTGAAGTCGCATTTAGAGGCGGATTATAAACTGACGGTGACCGATGATGCGTTGTCACTGGCAGTACGGTTGGCGAAACGTTATTTCAGTGCATCGCCATTGCCACGCAGCGCGGAACAACTGCTGCACCGGACAGCGGCGATGGTCAGCATGAGCCAACAAAGCCAACTGCCGTTCAAGAATGAGCGGGCAGGGGATAATACGCTGGATGCGGAAGATATCACACTCACGGCCAGCCAGATGACCGGCATTCCGGTCAACAAACTGGGTGAAGATGAACGGCTGCGCTATGCCAGTATGGTCGAGCATATCCAAGAGCGTTTGATCGGTGAAGTTGAAGCCGTGCTGACGGTGAGCCGCTCGATTAAGACGGCACGAGTGGGTTTGAAAGATCCCAAGCGTCCAATTGGTGCGTTCTTGTTCCTCGGGCCAACGGGTGTGGGTAAGACCGAGTTGGCGAAGGCACTGGCGGAGTTCATGTTTGGCAGTGAAGACGCGATGCTGCCCTTGGATATGAGTGAATTCAAGGACGAGAGCAGTCTTAACCGTTTGATTGGTTCACCAAGTGGTTATGTGGACAGTGAGGCGGGTGGGCAGCTTACCGAGCGTGTGCGGCAGCAGCCGTATATTATCGTGCTGTTTGATGAGGTCGAAAAGGCCCATCCACGCATTATGGATATTTTGCTACAGGTGATCGAAGAAGGTCGCTTGACCGATGGGCGCGGTAATACGACCCAGTTTAGTGAAACAGTCATCATACTGACGAGCAACCTCGGTTCGGAAATCTTGGCTGTGCCAGTGATTACAGATGAGGTACGGGAAACGGCAATGGAAGAAGTGCGGACATGGTTCCGACCGGAATTCCTGAACCGCCTCGATGAAATTATCATGTTCCATGCGCTGGCACCCGAAGATTTGCATAACATTTTGCTGCTGCAACTGAAGGGCGAGAAGAAAATGGCGGCGGATCGCGGCTTGACGCTCGAATTTTCGGACGCGGCGGTGGAATGGATGCTGTCACAAAACAATGAACCGGAATATGGCGCACGTCCGTTGAAGCGTATTATCCGACGGTCGGTGCGTGAACCGTTGGCGGACTTCTTGTTGAAGGTCAATCCATCACCGGGAACGCAAGTCAAAGTTGATGCGGACTCGACGGGCTTGAAGTTCGCGGCATTGGTTGATGGTAAAGAAATGTCGGTAGGGAGTTAAATCTTGCGTCGATTTGTAACCACTACTTTTGGATTGTTTTCGGCTGTGGCGGGTATTTTGCTCATCCGTAAAGATGAGAGCGAGTCGCTGCGTCCGGTGCAGATTGTCGTCAATGAGTTGTCGTGGGTGGCTGTTGTTGCTGGTGTTCTCGCGGTGGTCTGGTCGCTGTTGGGCAAACCCCGTTTGTGGGTTGGATTGCTGACCGGTGCAGTCGGTGCGACGCTGGCGGCTCGACCGTTCCTCGAATATCAGGGGACACTCGAAGATGCAGCTTCGGCAATGAAGGTGGGACTCGGACGCGATTATGAGGTGCGTATTCCGGCTGATGTGCAGAACCGTTTGCTGCCCGCGCCGCTGACACTGCCGAATATGTTGGGCAAACATTTGCGTGATTCCCGTGCGAGATTGTGGCGGGACCTCACCTATGCTCAGCCACAAGGTATTCCACTGAAGTTAGATGTCTACGAGCCGATGACAAAGCCGGTTCGTGGTGATTCGTTTCCGGCGATCATCGTCATTCATGGTGGCGGCTGGCAAAATGGTGATAAGCAGGAATATTTCGAGACGAATAACCGTTATCTGGCGAACTTAGGCTTTGTGGTATTTGATATTCAATACCGCCTATCGACTTCTACCAAGTGGCCCGCACAACTGGAAGATACGCAAGCGGCAATCCAATGGGTACGAGATTGCGCGAGCGAATACCATGTTAATCCGAAGCAGATCGCGCTCTTGGGACGTTCGGCAGGTGGGCATATGGCGCTGATGGCGGCGATGAAAGCGGATGCGGCGACCCAAGTACAAGCGGTGATCGCTTTTTACTCGCCACTTGATATGAAATTTCCTAATCTGACTTCAGCCTCGTCCATCTACAATTTGATTGGCGGTCGGTTTGAGGATATGCCTGAAGCCTATATAGACGCTACACCGCTTGATGGAGTGCGTGACGACTTGCCACCGTTATTGATAATTGATGCCAAGATGGATACTATCGTCCCCAATCGGTATCATGCCGACAAATTTGGTAAACGGCTGGCTGCGACCAACACACCGTATGTTCAAATACGTGTGCCGTGGGCAAGACACGGTTTTGACGCGGTAACATTTGGATTGGGCGCACAGTTAGTGCAATATCATATGGATCGATTTTTGGCCTACACCTTCTTTACGGAGTGACTTTCATGCCTGCCACGCTTAATGCCCGACCAATGCCGCAGCGCCCCGCAAACGGATTGCTGGCGTGGGAAGCGACGATTGGTTACTTGCGGTTGCAATACCATTTGGATGCGCGGTTGACGCTGCAAGCGATGGCAAACGCTAATCTGGTGACATGGAACGCCTATGCTGTTTGGGGGCAAAATACCGAGCAAGTGAGTGAGAAGCTGTCGATGGAGGCAGCGTTACGTGACCTGTGGTCGCAGGTGGATCATAAGCATGTGATTTTCGAATCACGAGAGGCGATGCTGCGCCGTCCTGTGAATTACAAGGATAATGAGTGGCTGGACGGTGCGACTGAAACGATCCTTCGGCAAATGCTGGATGTGTTCCATATCGCTTATGTCTATTCATGGACTCTGACCGTCATTTATGAGCCGGTTGAGATTGCGGACGTGCGTTTTCAAGCACGGCTTAGTGTCGATAAAGACGGCCTTAATTTGTTGGGTCAGGGGGCGACTCTACGAGCAGCCTGTCGCGACTTGCTACGGGTGACCGCCCAAAATCATATTCAACGGCGTGCACGTCAAACACCTAAGCCAAATGGCTCATGAAAAATGCTACGTGAAGACGTAGATTAATTGTATTCATTACCGCATTAAGGAGTCACTTTATGACGCAGGTTGATACCTCAATATTCCGTAAATATGATATTCGCGGGACTGTAACGGGCGATAACGCGCAGATTACGCCTGATCTGGCGCGTTTGGTAGGTAAGGCTCTTGGAACCTATCTGCCGCAGCAGTTCCAAACCGACCGTGTTTTTGTGGGCTGCGATAACCGTACTACTTCGCCCGGAATCAAGCAGGCAATGGCCGAAGGTTTGGCTTCAACCGGCATGAACGTCACCGACATCGGCGCGGTTTTGACCCCGACGCTGTACTTTGCTTCGGCAAGTTATTCGGGCAAGGGCGCGGGTGTGATGATTACCGGCAGCCATCTTGACACGCGCTACAACGGTATCAAAATGGCCTATGGCGCTCTGGCGCTGGCTGATGAACAAATTATTGCGCTGCTCACGATTATTCAGACGGATGCGTTTGCAACCGGTCAAGGTGAAATTAATACCGATCCGCAGATGATTTACAAGCACATGGATACGATTGAATCGAAGGTGAAGATCAGTCGCCCGCTCAAGGTCGTTTTGGACGCGGGAAACGGTTTGAGTGGCACTTATATTCCGGCAGTATTGAAGAAGTTGGGTGTTGAGGTTGTCGGTTTGTACCTTGAGTCTGACGGTACATATCCGAACCATTTGCCGAACCCCGAAGACCCCGAAACAACCAAGGATTTGGAAGCTAAAGTGGTTGAGGTCAAGGCCGATTTGGGCTTGGGCTTTGATGGCGACTCGGATCGCTGCGGCTTCATTGACGATCATGGACATCATATCGCGGCTGATCGTTTATTAGCGCTGCTGGCACGGGATTTGCTGAGCCGTCACCCCGGCGCGTCGATTGTGTTTGACGTAAAAGCCTCGCAATCGCTGCCGGATGAAATTAAGAAGTATGGCGGTGTGCCAGTGATGTGGAAGACCGGTCACAGCCTGATGAAGAAGAAGATGCACGAAATTGGCTCGCTACTCGGTGGTGAAGTTAGCGGCCATTTGTTTGTGGGCGAGAATTACTACGGTTTTGATGATGCGCCGTTGGTGGCACTCAAGACGCTGGAAATTATCGCGAACTCGAACAAGACGATTTCGCAGATCTTCGATGAAATTCCAAAGTTGGAAGCCACACCGGAAATTATTTTGGACGCACCGGATGCCACCAAGTTCCAGATTATTCAAGAAATTTCGGACACATTGGCTAAGGAGTACGAGGTCATCACGCTGGATGGTGTTCGTGCAGCCTTCAAGAATGGTTGGGGGATGGTGCGTGCCAGTAATACACAGCCCGCAATCACGCTGCGCTTCGAGGCTTATACCAAACCGGAAATCGTCGAATACATGAAGATTTTCACAGATTTGCTGGATAAATATCCTGATGTTGACCAGACGAAGCTGCTGGAACAGGTTAAGGCATTCAGCTAACCAGTAGGCTGCACAAAATATAGATTCTCAATAGGACTTTCGCTCATATCAGATATATTGATGTGAGCGAAAGTCCTCAATATTTATTCTTTGATTATTGCGTCAAAAGGATTATTTCGATGACTAAGTTACGATTCCGTCAGGTTCACCTCGATTTCCACACGTCGGAATGGTGTGAAAACGTGGGCGGCGATTTTAATGGCGATGAATTTGCTGGCACGCTGGAGGCGGCACAGGTTAATTCGATCAATATCTTCGCCAAGTGCCACCACGGTTATTCTTATTATCCGACGAAGGTTGGCACCCCTCATCCACATTTGAAACGTGATCTGTTGGGCGAACAAATTGAAGCCTTACACAAACGCGATATTAAATGTCCGGTTTACGTGTCAATTCTATGGGATGAGTTGGCGGGTAAGACACATCCCGAATGGGTGATGGTGGATAAAGAGGGCAAGATGATCAGCCGACCGCCGCTGTCGAACGCGTGGGGCTGGACGACGATGGATGTGTCGTCGAGTTATGGCGATTATGTTGAAGCGCAGGTTGAGGAACTCATCAACCTGTATCCGTTGGATGGGTTGTGGTTTGATATTTGTTTCCCGCTGCCAAATTACTCGATGTGGGGCAAGGAGCAAATGCGCGTGGCGGGTGTGAATGTTGAAGATGATGGTGCGGTTTGGGCGTTTGCGCGTAAGAAGCAAACCAATTTCTTCAATCGACTTTCGACGTTCGTTCATAAGCGTTTGCCGGAAGCCTTGATCTTTTATAACGGCACGATTCATCCTGATGTGCGGCGGGTCGCACCTTATATGACCCATTTAGAAGTTGAAAGTTTGCCGACAACCAGTGGATGGGGCTATCTGCATTACCCAATTTATGCGCGGCAAGCACGTACATTGGGCATGGAATTCCTCGGTATGAATGGTCGTTTTCATGGTTCATGGGGCGATTTCGGCGGTCTGAAAACGCATGACCAATTTGATTACGAATGTGGGACGATTTTGGCGGCGGGTGGCAAAATTTGTGTAGGCGACCAATTGCATCCGAGTGGCAAACTTGATGCGGCGGTTTATCGCATGATTGGTCACACGTTTGAGCGGGTTGAAGCGCTCGAACCTTGGCTGGAGGATGCTAAAGCCACTGCCGAAATCGCGCTGCTGGCGGTGAATGCACTGGATGTTCGCCAACATGGCAACGCGGAATATCCATCGGATATTGAAGGGGCTGCCCAAACGCTGCTGGAACTCGGCTATCAATTTGATGTGGTTGATGATGAGGCTGATTTGGCTGGTTATCGGGCGGTGGTGCTGCCAGATGGTGTGGCTTTGAGTGATGCACTGGTTAGCAAAGTGACGACCTACCTTGATGAAGGTGGACGGTTGATCCTGAGTGGAACCGCTGCACTCGACGCTGCGACGAACAATTTCCAACTGCCGCAAATCCCGGTGCGTTATGTAGAACCCGCCCCGACTGTGCCGAGCTATTTGCGACCGACGGCTTCTATGATTGGATCGAGTGAGCTAGCCGACGATTATGATTATGCCTTCTACGAACGCGCACATGTGGTTCAGGCGGGGCAAGGCACGACATCACATGGCGTACTCAGTCGGGCGTTGTTTAACCGGACGTGGGATCATTTTATGGGTCATCAACATGCGCCGGTGGGGGAGTCGTTAAATGCGCCGGTAGCCGTGAGTAATGAGCAAGTCTTATATTTTGCCGCGCCTTTGTTCAGCGGTTTCAAACACACGGATTATTGGGCTTACCGCGAAATGATACGCAACCTGTTGGTGGACTTCTTGCCCGATCCATTGATTAAGTCGGTTGGGCCGGGATGGGCCGAGTTTTCACTCACGCAGCAAGCCCAATCGGATAGTCGTCCCGCTCGAAGTGTTGTGCATGTTGTGACTTATCACCCGCGCCGGTCGTTGCAATCCATTCCGCATGTTGATCAAACGTGGCCGACTTCGGATTTGGCGTTTGCACTGCGAGCGGACGACGTGCCAGACCGTGTCTATCTCGCGCCGGATGGTGAGGATGTTCCCCACACTTTCAGCGATGGGTACATTCATATCACACTGCCACCTGTCGGCGCACATACTGTTGTGGTGATTGAATAGATAACAGGGAATTCCATTATGCCTGACCATTTTGAGACGATTTACGCCAGCAAAGCGGACCAATATGAGGCGCTTATCCAACGTGAGGATTATGACGGCCACATCCTTAATATGATGCAAGTGATTCGACCATTGATTGGTATCGATGTGGTTGAGTTTGGGGCAGGGACAGGGCGCTTGACATTGATGATGGCTCCGTTAGTCAAGAGTTTGTGTGCGTATGAAGGGTCTCAGCATATGCTGGATGTGGCGATTGGCAAGTTAAAATCGACTGGCCTTAAGAACTGGCAAGCGCAGATAGCAGATAACCGTGCGATTCCGGCTGAGTCGGCTTCGGCTGATTTGGCGATTGAAGGCTGGAGCTTCGGACATTTGGTTGGTTGGTATCCTGATCGTTGGCGTGAGGAAGCGGATAAAGCGATCAATGAGATGAAGCGTGTTTTGCGCCGCGGTGGGACGATTATTATGCTGGAGACAATGGGTACAGGCCGCGAAACACCTTTCCCGCCGACTCCCGGTTTGGCTGATTTCTATGCTTGGCTGGAAGGTGATCGGGGTTTCAAGAGCACAACTATCCGCACCGATTATAAGTTCATGTCATTAGCGGAGGCCGAGCAGCTTACACGCTTCTTTTTCGGCGACGATCTGGCGGATGAAGTCGTTCGTAAGAATTGGGTCATCCTGCCGGAATGTACTGGTGTGTGGTGGAAAACGGTTTAGCGTTTCGCCACCAGTTTTGCATATAACGTACGAAATTGGCGCACCGTTTCCGCGATGGTAAAACGCTGATCAACCAGTTTTCGAGCAGTTTGACCGAGCGCCAAGCGTCGTTCCCGATCCCTGATTAGGCGATTGATGGCATTAGCAAGTACGACCTCATCACCGACCGGTACGCTGATGCCGAGTTCGGAGTGGTCGGGGAGTAATCCGACTGCTGAACCCACCGTTGGAATGCCACAAGCGGCAGCTTCCAACGTGACCATGCCTAAACCTTCGTGGCGTGAACAGAGAACATTGAGCGCGGCTTGCTGATAATAAACGGGTAGATCAAGATGACCTATTGCACCCAGAAATCGGACACGCTGCCTGATGCCGAGTTCGTCACTGAGTTTTTTAAGCGGTTGTTCTTCCGGCCCCGTGCCAATAATGTCGAGCGTGATGTTCGCGTCAAGATGCGGAAGGGCACGGAGCAGTGTGGTTTGATCTTTTATGCCGACCAGCGATGCCGCGTGGATCAGTTGGGTTTCGGTTGGCGGGTGGTTGGAAGTAGGTAGGCAAAAGATATTGGTATCGACACCCAGCGTAATCGTCTGAATTTTATCCGGCGAAATGCGGTAACCGGCTGACGAGATTAACTGCCTCGCATAACTACAGGCAACCACCACACAATCCGCACCGCCGAGCGCTTGCCCGACAATCCAACGGCTAAAAGCGCCACGCTGCAAGCCGTAATCCAGATCATCGAAGCCGACCAATTCACCACCCGCAATGGATACCACAACGGGGATGCCCAGCCATCGCCCCGCCCACGCAGCGATTAGGCCGGTTTCATCAGCCCACATGGCGTGTAAGACATCGAAGGGTTTTTCGCGGTGCAGCCTACGCAGTATGAACAGCGCATCCCACCAGAGTTTGAGCCGCCCTAAGCCGCGTACTTGCCCCACGCCGAGTGAATAGACGGTTGCCCCATAAACTTTATATTGGTCGCGGCGATGTGGGTAGCGCAAGGCTAAGACGCGCACATCGTCATGAGATGCCATTTCGCTTACGAGATTAAGCTGTACCGGAATTGCCCAATCCTGTTCGTCACTGCTGAAACCGGGGAGAATGATACCGACGCGCATTAGCGATCCCGTTGAATAGTGGTTGGATAGCGAAGGGTGTTCAACACAGGGCAGTTGGCTTCAACGGCGGCATGAAGCTGCTCGATAGCCGCTGCATCTGCCGGACTTTCGACCTGTGCATGATAATGAATGTCGGTAATGGCAGGACGATCCAGCGAAGGCATTCCAATGACCGGTTTGTAGTCAATTGAGCCACTAATATCGACTGCGACATCATCGAGAGGAATATTCACCAAGACCGCATGGATAAAATAGGTGTGGACGATGCAACTTGCCAATGCACCGAGCAGCATTTCGGGCGCAGTCGGGCCGAGTGAATGTCCGGCCAAACCCGGTGCTGAGTCACTGATGATGGTGTAACTGCCCATTGTCGTGGGGCGAGCGCCGGTGATACCCGCAACTTTGGATGAGGCTTTAACGGTAGCAACGGCTTTTTCGGGTTCGGCTGTCCAATCTTGTTTACGGTCAGCGATTGCTGCCGTTTTGCGTTCCAGATAATTATCGAGCTTTGCCATGATTAACCTCGTATTTTAAATAATGTATAGTAG
>JACDGI010000258.1 GCA_013821665.1 Anaerolineae bacterium | reverse complement strand
CCCAAAGACACCGAAATCGAAGTTCTGGGCCGCAACAATAATGGTCAATGGGTACGGATTCGCTTCATCAATCCCAACACGGGCACTCGTACCGAAGGCTGGATTCTGGCACAAGCCAACATCATTACCATTACCCGTGCCGGAACACCCATCCTACCATCAGCACTGCCGCTCTACACCGGGCCTTAAAATCCTTATTTAATCCACATACGGGGTAGCCTTAAAACTGCCCCGTAAACTTTCTTTATCAAAAGCACATGCCAATTATGACCCAAGAACCCATTACACTCCTCCAAAATAAACGCATTGTGCTGGCCGTCACAGGCAGCATCGCCGCCTACAAAGCCGCCGACCTTGCCAGTAAATTGACTCAGGCTGGTGCATTGGTCGATGTCATCATGACGGAGGCCGCCGAACGCTTTGTTACGCCTTTGTCCTTCCAATCTCTTACAGGGCGGCCTGTCTACACTAACCTCTGGCAAAATGAGTCGAGCGGTGCGCTGCCCACTCATATTGCCCATGTTGGTCTGGCCGAAGGTGCTGATTTGCTACTGGTCGCACCGGCCACAGCTAATACATTAGCAAAATTGGCACACGGACTCGCGGATGATTTACTGACTGTCACGGCTCTCGCGGCTCGCTGTCCTATTGTCGTTGCCCCTGCGATGGATGGCAGCATGTACCAACATCCCGCTACGCAAGCCAATGTCGCCACCTTGCGCCAGCGCGGCGTGACAATAATCGAGCCGGAATCCGGTCGTTTTGCCTCCGGCCTCGTCGGACAAGGCCGCTTACCGGAAACCATCACCTTGCTTGGGCATGTCCGCTTGGCATTAGGGCGCAGCGCCGCTCTTGCGGGTAAGCATGTCATCGTGACCGCAGGAGGCACACACGAGGCTATTGATCCTGTTCGTTTTATCACCAACCGTTCCAGTGGCAAACAAGGTTATGCTTTGGCGCAAGCTGCCTTAGATGCCGGTGCAGCCGTAACCCTCGTTACCGCCAGTGATCTGCCTCAGCCCGTCGGCGCACAAATCATCAACGTCAGCAGCGCCGAACACATGCAGCAAGCTGTACTTGAGCATCTCGCTACCGCCGATGCCTTGCTGATGGCTGCTGCCGTTGCCGACTTTCGTCCACAAAGTCGTGCTGACCAAAAAATCAAAAAGAAAGACGATTCGGACGAAGCACCAACGATTATCCTTGCACGCACACCCGACATTTTACTCAGCGTCAAAGACCGTCGCAGCACGACAGGCCGTCCGTATGTGGTTGTCGGCTTCGCTGCCGAAAGTGAGAAGCTCCTCGCGCACGCCCGTGCCAAGCTCGAACGTAAAGGGCTGGATTTGCTTATCGCCAATGACATCACTGCCCCCGACGCAGGCTTTGAGGTAGATACCAACCGTGTCGTCATTTTGGGCGCGGATGGGTCACAAACACCCTTGGCCTTAGCCACCAAAACACGCATCGCTGAGGCAATCATCTCTAGGGTTACTCATTTACTCCCTTAGAATTTCATTAATCGTCCCCATTTTTGGGCGGACTAGAACTTTTCTCACATATCATTCGTACAGATTACAGATATAATGACATTGAAGGCAGTAATGCCTCTGCGTCCACATTACAAGGAGAAATCTATGAAATCCCGTTTGCTAGCATTGTGTATGATGTTCGTATTGATCGCCGCACTCGTTCCCGGTGTCATGGCTCAAGACACGTCCAAATTGGTTTGCGGCAATTTATCGGCGGATGATTGCACGGCACTCACCACTGCTTTCACAAATACGGGGTCTGCTGGTTCCGGCGCTTTTACGCTGGCAGCAACTTTTGACGTTCAATCAGACGATGCATCGCAGGCTGGTAAGGTTGACATTACCGCCGACGGCAAGTTCAGCGGTGTCCCTCCCATGATGTCGATGACCGACATGACTGCTATGAGCGCCGATCCTTCGGCTGCACTCACCAAATTTACTGATACCCTCAAGGGCTTCAGCGGTGAACTCAACCTCACAATCGGTCTGCCGACCGCAGCCGCCGCCATGACCGGTGGCGAACCCCTTACCCTTAACCTGATTTTGGTGAATGGTATCGGCTACGTTGACCTGTCCAAGCTGCCCGCCTCGATTGCTCCCTTGCTTGAGCAAATGAAGCTCCCCAAGGGTTGGGCTGGTCTTGACCTTATCGACACCGCGACTAATCTCGGTGGCATGATGACCGCCAATACTCCTGAAGCGACCAGCGCTGCTCCTGCGACTGCCGCAGAAGATCTGCCCAAGGTTGAAGCTCTGGCAGCCAAATACCTGACCTATACCCATGATGGCGATACCTACACCGGTACGCTTGATGCGGCTGGTCTGGCAAATGATGCCGACTTCCAAGCCTTGGCGAAGTCAGCCGATACCAAGCCGATGACCCCGGAGCAACAAGCTGCGATGGACTCCCTCAAGGATGCCAAATTCCAGTTTGCTTTCACCGTCACCGACAGCAAGTTGACCGAGTTGAAGATTACGGTTAACGTCCCCGGCAGCACCCTCACTGCGATTAACGCTGCCAGCGCCAGCAGTGACAGCTCCAGCGATGCCGCAACGACTGTGCCTCCGAAGGAAGTCAATGTCACCATCGACCTCAAGTACTCTGGCTTGGGCGAAGCTCAGACCATTGCTGCTCCTGATGGCGCACCTGTTGCCAAGTATGCTGACCTCATGACACTTGTTGGTGGCATGATGGGCGGCGGTACCAGCGGCTAATTCGCTTCTTAGATTTTAGACAATGAAAAAAAGAGGTAGGTTTTCGAACCCGCCTCTTTTATTTTATCTTGCCATTGATAGACCCATTTATTGGGGGAATCTGTGCAGCCATTTCCACATAGACTCATCAAAGAGTTTATTGTGGAGTATGACTGTCCAGATGCCAGTGGTTACAGATCTGATAAACAAAGTGATTGCACCTTTTAAACAACCCCGCCGCCCATCAAATCGCAGTTTAAACGCTCACTTTTATAAACAGGGCTTCATGGCTGACGAAATCGAAGTGTTGCAATCGATCATTCGCAGCCAAGACAAACAGCACGCTAAAAAGAACAAATAGTCCTTATCCTCTGGTTAGTGACTTGGGATAACTGGTCAGCACATCAGCGCCTGTCTCAGTAATCACCACATTATCCTCGATGCGCACACCGCCTAATCCCGGCACATAAACCCCCGGCTCAATCGTGTAGGCCATCCCCGGTTCGAGCAAATCGGTCACACCCTCAGCGATTTGCGGGATCATCTCGTGTCCAGCCAGACCTAAGCCATGTCCGGTGCGATGGATAAAATAAGCACCATAACCTGCCGCGTTAATCACATCACGCGCCGCTTTATCAATGCTGCCCATCGTCACACCCGGCCCGCTGGCTTTGATCGCGGCCTCATTCGCGGCCTTGACCGTATCATAAATCTTTTGCATCTCACCCGTGGGTGTGCCCAAACAGAATGTACGCGTAATATCGGCTGGATAGCCCTCATAACGTCCACCGTAATCAATCAGCAAAAATTCGTCTTTCCCCAACGCACGATCTGTCAACATTCCATGCGGTAAGGCGCTGTTCGGGCCGGTCTGTACCAGCGGGTCGAAGGCCACCCCTTCGCTGCCCAAAGCCGTCATCTCCTCATTCAACTTCACGGCGATCTGACGTTCGGTCATTCCCGGCTGCACCCATGCCAGCAGCTTATCCAATGCTCCTTCACTGATCTGGCAAGCTTTGCGCATGGCGGCCACTTCATCCGGCGTTTTCATCGCCATGATGCGGATAATCTGGCGCTCTACCGCGCTGACCTTGATGTCCGGCGACACCTTCTGGAACTCCAATAATTCCGTCACGCGCATCGTTAGACCATCCACGCCCAGCTTTTTGCCTTTAAGACCGAGTTCCGTCACTGCTTGCTGGAAAGCATCTGCGTATCCATCCGTGTCTGACCAAGAGAAAGCCCGCGCCTCTAAATCGGGGCGCTGGTTCAACTTGGGCACTTCTAACTCTGGGATGATGAAGGACAGTTCGCCATCTGGTGTCAGAATCGCAACCACCGGACGTTCCGAGAGATGAAATTCTAGTCCGGTGAAATAATACATGTTGAAACCCGGCACGAGCGCCAACGCATCCAATCCGGCAATCTCGCGCAGCTTGGCCTGTCGTGCGGCGTAATCTACTTTGAGCATCGTTGTCTCCCAATTCCTGCTGATCGACTAATGGATGTGTATTGTACTCATCATCACGCCTACATGGCGAACGCAGTGGTATTAAACCTACTTTATTCCCCATTATTTCATAATGATGCTGCGCTCCAGTTTTGAGTTGGCTAATCGTCGCAGTGCATCCAGCAGGGGGCTTGATAATTGTTATTCTGCGGCGTGCCGTTCGTCCAGAACAAATCAACGGGGGCATTCCAAAAACCGTCAGGAGTGGGAGGATATTCAATCAGCGTTTGGACGACCAATCCCCATCGCGGATAGTAGGCGAATTGATTTGCCAATCGACCCAAATAATTCTTGGATAGCTGTGTGTAGCCGTAGCCCGGTCGTCCCAATGTTAGCCATACCATGCCAAATGAAATCCCCGTTCGCAGTCGAATCGAGCGCACGACACCCGTTTGTACATCAACTTCACCTGCGTCTAAAAAGGGTGTGTGCAGCACCAGCGGTTCTCGTCCGTTCCAGCGCCATATCAATAGAGCTTCACGGGTTTGGTTTAATGTGTCCGCGGTACTCAGAACTGCATTGACTTCCATTGTCCAAGGATGCGTTTGCAAGCGTTGATAGGCCATGCTACTGCTCGTGATTCCCGGTTGAATATTCATAAAACACGGTGCGGCACAACCGGATGTGTCCAAAGCAGCCAACAGATCATGTCCATCCCATGCTGTCCCTTGAAGCAACAGAACCAGTGCGACCACGAACAGCCAAAACAAGATCGCCAATCGCCACCACAACCGCGTCATGAGTGTCCCTGTAATTTGGCGAATGAGGGCAAAGCATATCCGCCTAAAGAGGCGACAGCTTGAGGATTACTCGACTCCATTTCGACGCGACTCAACCACAATGCGCTTTGAGAACTGTGAGCGGGAATTGTCACGCGTACCAACAGCGATGCGGCTGGATACACAGCGGTTAAGGTGACATCCGAACTGGGTCTGAGTTCGGAAAGGGCTAAGCGGCCTTTGTCGGTTGCGCCCAACGCCAACCAGACTGCGCCTAATGGGATCGTCGTCTGAACAATTACACCAACCGCCTGATTCCCATTAAACCGGATTTGTCCCTGACGGCGTGTATCCACAAGTGGCGATTGCTTTCCACTCCACTGCCATAGGATGAAACGGGTACTCATATCGTTGATGGGTTTTAGCAAAAACGGCAGTGACTTTGACCATGTATGCGTCTTGACGATTGCGGAAGCCTCAACCATATCGGTGACACCTGCCCGAATGTTCATGAAACATGGCGCGGCACAACCATCCGGTGGCAGCAAAAGCGTTCTAATCGAAATATCGTTGTTGGGCAGCAGTCGTAGTGCGAGGATTATCACCACTAACAGGATGTTTAAGATAACTGCCGTTTTCAAAACACGTCTTGCCATAATCTATGCCTGTTGCCTTACAGGAACCATCAAACTATAGCATGAGCCTTCTAACAATGTCTAAAACTGCACCTGTTATGCTCGGTCATAACAGGCTGTTATCAGGTAAAAATTCGTAATCTATTTTGTAATATTTATGGGATTTTGTGTTCAGAATGGGACGGCATTACAATGACGCATTAGTAATAAACATAGACGGTGGCTTAGCGCATGAATGATATTTTCATTTCCTACTCTCGAAAAGATACCGATTTTGTGCGTCGTGTGTTCACCGCATTAGAAGAACAGAAATATCAGGCGTGGGTCGATTGGAAGGGTATTGATTACTCGACCAAATGGTGGGAAGAGATTTGCGCAGGCATCGACCGTGCCAATAACTTTGTGTTCGTCATCAGCCCTGATGCGCTTAATTCGAAGTATTGCCATGACGAAATTACACATGCCCGCCAGTTTAACAAGCGAATTATTCCCTTCATATACATCGATCTAGACGAGGAAAAGTGGCAGCGCGAACCATTAACTGACCAAGCGTTAGATAATTGGACTTATTTGAAATCGCTCCAGTTTATCTCATACCCCAAACTGAATGATTTCGACAAAGCAGTGGCCGCATTGGTGGAAACTGCTGACAAAGATCCTGCATATATTCAGACGCATACGGAACTGTTGGCAGCAGCAAAAGAATGGATCAAAGCGGGCAAAAGTCCCGGCTTCCTTATACGTGATCAAAGACTTCTCCAAGCAGAAACATGGTTGACACAAGCCCGGGCTGAGTCTAAAGTTCCAGCGCCCACCGCCGAGCAGGCGGCGTATATCGCGGCCAGCCGCAAACTAGCCGACGCAAATCTCAGACGTATCAAGCGATTTATTGCGGCAACCATCACTCTGGTGACCATCATCATCATCTTCGCAATGGCGACCACGATACTATTCAATCAAGCACGGGCAACGAGTCACCAGATACAGACAGCCGTCCTCGCCCGTGAGCAAGCCCTTAATGCCGAGGCTACAACCGTTGCGCAGGTAGCAACCGCTACAAATGAACAGGGCAAAGCGCAAAACGCCGCCATTACCGCTACCTTTGCACAAGGTGCAGCCGTTTATGCACAGGCAACAGCCGTTGCGCAGGCTGACTCGGCACAGAAGGATGCCCAAATTGCCCGCACGCAAGTCGCCATCGCAGGCATTACATTGACATCTGTACCGCCAACCTTAACGGCTGTGGCTTCGGCAGTAGCCGATGCACAGGTGGAACATGCGATTAGTCTACAACTCGCGAATGCCAGCTTGCTACTTGCCAACTCACAAATCGATGATGCCCTAAAAATCGCGGATAGACTTGTACAAACCTATCCAGATAAAGTCTTGGTTTATATTGGCAGAGGTCTGATCAATGCCTACAGGGGTCAACATGAAAAGGCTGTAGCCGATTTCGACAAAGCGCTGCAACTGAACCCCAGCTTTGCCAACGGCTACTACAATCGCGGTATTTCTTATACTCAACTCACGAAATATCAGCAGGCAATTAGTGACTTCACTCGTGCGCTGGAACTTGATCCTAGCTCTGCCCCAGTTTATAACAGTAGAGGCTACGCCTACAACCTTAATAAGCAGGCTGACAAGGCGCTTGTCGATTTCAACAAAGCCATTCAGCTTGATCCAATGGCGCTATTACCATACTACAATCGCGGTACAACTTATAATGACCTCGAAGAATATGATAAGGCAATAATCGATTTAACAAAGGCGATAGAACTCGATCCGAAATATACTTTCGCCTATTACAATCGCGGTCTCGCTTACCATGCTATAAAGCAGTATGACAAGGCGCTCATCGACTTCAACCAAGTTATAAAACTTAATCCCCTATTTGCCCTCGCCTATTACAATCGCGGTGTCAACTATAACGCACAGTCACAGTACGAAGAAGCGATAAGCGATTTCTCACAAACGATTCAGCTCAGCCCACCCTATGCGCTTGCCTATCTTATGCGGGGGGCAAGTTATTTAGGCCAACACGAATATGCAAAAGCCTTGGCGGATTGGAATCAATATGAAAAAATGGGAGGGATATTACTTCCAGCGTACATACAATTGCGCGCAGAGGCTGAAGCAGCACTCAATCAAACACCAACTGCGACATCACAATAATTATAAGTCTTCTACTCTTCTTTGGGTGGCAGCACAATTGGCCCCTGCTTTTCGGGATGGCGACCGACTTTATCCTTATAAAAGTCCTGAACCAGCTTAAAGTCCGCGTCAATGTCACCGGTCGGCATGAAGTGTGGCCCCACGCCGCAGAGTTTACGCTGATAATCCAAATAGGCGAAGACGACCGGCACCTGTGCCTTCAAAGCAATGTAATAAAAGCCGGTCTTCCAGTGGTCGGTGTAGCTGCGTGTACCTTCCGGCGCGAGGATAAGTGCCATGCGCTCGTGGGCGTTAAAGGCCTCTACCACCTGATCAACGGCATTGACAGTTGTAGTGCGGTTGATTGGAACGCCACCCGCCCAGCGCATCAACCCACCAAACGGCGGTTTAAACAGCGTGTGCTTGCCGAGGAAATGAATATGTGCCCGTACCGACAACGAGAATAAATAAAAAACCGCCCCATCCCAATTGGACGTATGCGGTGCGCCGATAAATAACATCTTCGGAAAATTTGGAATTTCACCCGTCACGCGCCAACCAAAAACCCCAAAAATGAAACGCGCCAGTTTAGAAACGAAATAATAAATTTCTGGCGTGCGGCCTGACGAATCGGTCATATTTTCCCGTCTGCTTTCAATTTATCCAATGCTTCGCTGATGGCCGTATCCACATCTTTGATCTTTTGGTAGCGGATTACCTCAGCCGGTACTTCAAAATAAAATGGTTCGCCCTCTTTAAGCAGGAGTATCGTCGGTATACCCTTGCCCCACGCGTATCCCAGTTGCAAATACACACCGGGATCAGCTTTCGTCAATTCAGCCACCACCACCAGCGCATGATCGATATTCTCTTTGATGGTGCTTAAGACCTGTTCGCTGTAAGCATCTTCCGCCACATCCTCGTAGCGCTCACACAACAATCCATGTGCATGAATCGGCGTTTGAATGCCATACTCGAACACATCTTCATCCTGATCTTTGGCTGGCAAAATCACGAACGCATGTGGTTTGATATGTGGCGCACCCGCTGATTGTAAATCATCTGGCTCGGCTTCGGCAGAGTTATCTTTATACTTCAAGGTATAACCCCAACCGTCATTCAAGGGTGTGGCGTAATCTACCTTCTTCATCACCTTATCAATTGCCGTTCGCAGCCGGTTGACGCGCTTGGTATTGATCTCGACGATGCTGATCTTTTCCAAGGCGCTCGGCATCTTGCCACTTTGCATAGCATCCCGCAGTCCCGCGAATACCGAAAGCATCGCTTCCTGTTCATCCAGCGAGAATCCTGCACCGTGCGCGGTCATCGCGAGATGTTTGGTCGTTGGCGCGGTCTCATTTAACGATTCGATCATGCGCTGGGCGAATGTCCTGAGCTGCTTATAACCCAAATTCCGCTGCTTGGGTGTCGCCACATACAGCACCTTATCCGCTTGGATCGCGCCTTTGCTTTCCACCGCCCGATATTCACCGGTTTCTTTGGGTGAAAAAGAGGTCGCTTCCACGCCCTTTTCCACCAATTTTTCACTCACGGTCTTGTCCACACCATGAAAACCACCCGCGTACTTGAAGGCCGCCACATCCGCCTGATACGTCAGAATATCACCGAAACCGATGGTGAAAGTCACTTCAGGTGTCTTCGGTTCAACATGTGATTTGAGGGTATTCAAAAAGTGTTCAGAAAGTTTTGCCCGCAAGCCGCCGCGCATATCCACATGCTGGATGTTTGCCAACCGTGACCATGCGTCACCCGCCAGCAGCAATGGGATAATCGGACGCTTCTCTTTTTCCGCCAGCAAGATTTCGCGTTCGACCCAATCCGACTCGTAAGCATTAGGCGACATCACCACTACGAAGGCACTGCATGTCACAATATTCTGCTCGATTGCTTTCCACCATCGCGCACTGGGTGTCAGCCGCGCTTCATCCACCCACACCGCATAGCCCTCGGCTTCAAGCAGCGTCCGCAGGTAACGAACGAAATCAATATCTTGCTTGCTGTAACTGATGAAAATGTGCGCCATGATGCTTTCTGTGAGCCTTCCAGTGAATAATGCTGGAAGTATAGTCTAAAGCGTCCCCCCTGTAATGATCTAGTTGGGGGATATGGG
>JACDGI010000257.1 GCA_013821665.1 Anaerolineae bacterium | reverse complement strand
GTGTGACACTCGAAGACCGCGCCGACGGTACAATCTGGCGTGCGAATTAAGGCTTGTTCGCAATGTGAAAGGTTATCGAACCTACGATGGAAGAACGGTTATCGCGCCAAGAAATTTTGCGCCGTTTGACGTTGGAACATCAACGGCTCGTGGATACGTTTGCCCGTCTCACACCGGAACAGTGGATAGCACCGAACGTAGTCGGCACATGGACAGCCAAAGATGTGATAGCCCATCTCGTTTTCTGGAATCGCTTTCCGGTGCAAGAACTCCGAGCGGCTGCGAAGGGCACCAGTGTGATATATCCTGAAGGAACTGGCGACGAAATTAACGCGCGGGCTGTGGCCTCTTTTCAAGGATGGACAGCCGAAACCGTTCGCAGCGCCTTTGAGCAGTCTTATGCCGAACTGTTGGATTGTGTGAAGACTCTGCCCGACAGCGCCTTCGAAGCGGACAGTCTATTTGAGCAGGCGCTTGGTGATACCGTCGAAGGCGCGTTAGCCAATAACACATATGAACATTGGCCGGTTCACGAAGCTCAAATACGGACGTGGATTGGGCATCACTTTTAGGTCAGGTTTGCCGCTGGCGAATCGATACAGGTTTGGAGATGATATGTCGGAATTTATTTACGGTCATTGGGCAGTCATGGAATGTCTGCGTGCAGGGCGGCGCAACATCGAACAACTGCTGCTGACCGAAACGCTCGAAGAAAAAGGTATGGTCGCCGAGATCGTGGCGCTGGCACGCGAAAAAAATGTGAGGATGCAGCGTGTTCACCGGCGCATCATGGATGATCTGGCGAATGGTGGCAATCATCAGAATACTGCCTTACGTGTGGGTGCCTATCCCTATGTGGATTTGGAAGACATCATGAGCCTCGCCCAGCAGCGCAATGAGAAGCCCTTCATTCTGATCCTCGACCTGCTCAAAGATCCGCAGAATGTCGGTGTCCTGCTGCGCGTGGCTGAATCAGTCGGTGTACATGGCATCCTCATTCAGGAACGCCGCAGCGTCGAGGTCACACCGGCGGTCGTCAACGCTTCATCCGGTGCGGTGGAGTTCATGCAAGTGGCACAGGTTAACAATCTGGTCAACGCCATGAAAGACCTTAAAGAACAAGATGTGTGGATGATTGGCCTCGAAGCAGGACCGGATATTGCGCCGATTAACAAAACCGATTTGAATATCTCGCTGGGATTGGTGCTGGGCAGTGAAGGCGAAGGGATGCGCCGCCTTGTGCGTGATACCTGTGATATGCTGGTCACGTTACCGATGCGCGGTCATCTCGCCAGTTTGAACGTGGCGACGGCTGGATCAGTCGCACTCTACGCCGCGTGGCAAGCACGCGGTTGGCAAGGCTGGAAGGCGCTGAGCGACAGCGAAGCATAGATGCAGTTTTAAAAATAAAATAGTAATTTTTGGCGGACGCGATATATCGCGTCCCTACAAGATACCTGCGACTGTAGGGACGGCATACATGCCGTCCGCGCCCATTAATTACCATCTCAAATAGTGAAATTGCATAACGCTCGGTACTATACTTAGTGTTTATCGAAGGAGACATAACCATGACTAACGACACCATCACCGACATCATCACTGAAACCAGAACGAAAATGAAGTCCACCATCAGTGTGTTTGAGAATGATTTACAGGGCATTCGCGGTGGACGCGCCAGCACCACTTTAGTGGATCGTCTCGTCGTGAATTACTACGAGCAGGATACCGAACTGCGCCAGCTTGCTAGTATCTCGACTCCTGAGCCGATGCAAATCTTGATTCGCCCGTATGACAAGACCGCCTTAAAATCAATTGAAAAGGCTATCCGCGAGTCGGACATTGGGTTGAACCCCAACACTGACTCCGATGTCATCCGCCTGAATATGCCACCGCTGACCCGTGAACGTCGTCAGGATTTGGTCAAATTTTTGCATAAGCGTATGGAAGAAGCACGGATTGCGGTTCGTAATATACGGCGTGGTGCAAACGATGATCTGAAGGATTTTGAGAAGGAAAAACTCATTTCCGAAGATGATTTGGAGCATGGCGAGACCGAAGTTCAAAAGCTGACCGACCAATTTATCGGCCAGATTGAAGAACTCGGTAAATCTAAAGAAGAAGACATCATGAAATTGTAGGTCACTGTTCCTAAGGAATTTCCGGGCTTGTGGTGTACCATTACCCAGTAATGAATGACTGGCATTTCTAAAGATTCATGATGACCTGAGAAGGTGTAAAGATATGGTTGCTGCGCTTAAATCTGACAAGCCCTTAACGATTCCTGCTTTGGAGCATGTACCAAAACATATCGCTATCATCATGGATGGTAACGGACGGTGGGCCAAAGCCCGTGGATTGCCGCGTGCCGAAGGTCATCGTCAAGGTACGGAAAATCTGCGACGGATTATCCGCGCCTGTGTGGAATTCGGCGTAGAAGTCCTGACCATTTATGCCTTCTCGACCGAAAATTGGCGGCGACCCCCATTGGAAGTGCGCCTATTGATGACCATTCTGCAAACGGTCATCCAGCACGAACTGCAAGAACTCAGCGATAACGGCGTACAAATCCGCCATATCGGTCAACTGGATCGCATCGCCCCTTCGCTCCAAAAAGAAATTCTTCATGCCTGTGAATTTACCAAAAATAATCACCGTCTGATTTTGAACGTGGCTTTCAATTATGGTGGACGTGACGAAATCGTCCATGCTGTACAGCAGATTGTGAAAGACGGTATTCCCGCCGACAAGATTGATGAAGATCTGATCAACCACTATATGTACACCGGTGATTTGCCTGACCCTGATCTGGTCATCCGTACCAGCGGCGAGCTGCGCCTCAGCAACTTCCTCATCTGGCAAGCAGCCTACGCCGAATATTACTTCACCGATACCTATTGGCCGGATTTTGACAAAGACGAACTCCGCAAGGCCATTGAGGAATACACTCGCCGTACCCGCCGCTTTGGCAAAACGGACGAGCAAGTACAGGACGAAGAATAAGTTCTGGCCTGATTGGATGGCTGCTTAAGGTCGCAAGGGAGATAGGGTGCGCCGAATTCTAATCACCGGCTCAAATCGTGGCATCGGACTGGAATTGGTTGAGCGTTACCTCCAACAACCGGACACGTTCATATTTGCGACCTGTCGTCAACCAGCGGATGCAACCGATCTCACGATATTAGCTGCCCAATATCCCGATCATGTGAAGGTCGTCCAACTCGATGTGACGAACCAGCCGTCCATCGACCAAGCACTGCAATCTATCAGTCGTGAGGTTGATGGACTTGAAATGCTGGTCAACAACGCGGGTGTCCTTCCGGGTGGTGTGGCTGGATACGAGAAAAGCTCAGCGACTTTAGGCTATCTACAAGCCGATGCAATCGAGAATATTTTTCGTGTCAATACGGTTGCGCCGATGATGATCGCGCAAGCCTTTAGTGATTTGCTGCGAAAAGGTACAAATGCTCGGTTGATTAACGTCACCTCGGATGCGGGTTCAATCGCCATGACGCAAACCGGCTACCATTATGGTTACAAAGCCAGCAAAGCCGCCTTGAATATGATAACGCGCTGTTTAGCGGGTGATTTTCGTGCGGATGGCGTAATCGTCATTTCCATTCATCCCGGCTGGATTCAAACGGATATGGGCGGGCCGAATGCCACCCGAACCCCTGCGGAAACGACGCCCTCTATAATCAAGGTCATTGATGGCTTGACCATTAACGACACCGGTACATTTTTGAACTGGGATGGCAGCCAAGTGCCTTGGTAGCCAGCAAACATTAAAACAAGTAGTGGTCATATGGTACGTGTTGCAATTATTCACCTATAATATAACGATTAATTGTAGGGATGAGGCCTGCCTCATCCGTCCTCTAAAACCACATCGATTACGTACTTTGCAACCACCACCTAAATCAGTAACATCATATTTTCGATTCCATAAATCCCTTAAGGCGGATTTTAGGCGATGCCTATACACTTAAGATTAGGTTATTGAACTCATTCGGAGGGTATACATGAAAGTACTGGTTACTGGCGGTGCGGGCTACATTGGCAGCCATGTCACCGATTTATTGGTCGAACGCGGTTACGATGTGGTGGTCTTTGATAATTTATACACCGGCCACGTCGAAGCTGTGCATCCTAAAGCTACGTTCGTCAAAGGCGATTTACTGGATAAACCGGCTGTCGATTCGCTGTTCGGGCAGCACAAATTTGAAGGCATCCTGCACTTTGCTTCACACACGCTGGTCGGCGAAAGCATGGAGAAGCCGTGGCTTTACCTGCGGGATAACGCGGTAGCAGCCAGTAATTTGCTGGAAGCCGCCACCACGCAAGGTGTGAAGCGCTTCATTCTCTCCTCGACAGCCAATCTATTTGATGATCCGGCTAAGATTCCGATTGTGGCTGAAGAACGTATCGTTCCCGGCAGTCCCTATGGTGAGAGTAAATATTTTGTCGAGCGTTACCTGCATTGGATGGATCGGATTTACGGCATGGCTTCCGTTTGCCTCCGTTACTTCAACGCCAGCGGTGCGCATCCCGACGGACACATCGGTGAGGATCACACGCCCGAATATCACCTGATCCCGATTATCTTGCAGGTGGCTTTGGGTCAGCGTGAGAAGCTCACTATTTTCGGCGAAGATTACCCAACGGCTGATGGCACTTGTATCCGTGATTATATCCACGTTATTGATCTGGCTGAAGCCCACATCTTGGCCTTGGAAGCCTTGGCTGATGGTAAGAGCCGCAAGTATAACCTTGGCAACGGCAAAGGTTATTCGATCATGGAAGTGTTGAACGCCGCCCGCGAAATTACCGGACAGACGATACCCGCCGTAAAAAGCGCTCGTCGTGCCGGTGATCCGGCGACTTTGATTGCCGACAGCACCCGCATCCAACAGGAACTGGGTTGGCAGCCCGAATTTGGTGATCTGCGTCAGATTATCCAAACTGCGTGGAATTGGCACCAGAGCCATCCGCAAGGTTACGCCACCAAGAAGTAATCCTTTCTATTTAACGTCTGCAAAGAGCGCATTTGAGTGCGCTCTTTATATTTTGGGCATCCATGTCTGTTTGTAATCCTCAATATAGCGGCGCATTTGGATCGGTGGTCGTCCCAACAATCGTTCAGTTTCATTAGTAATTTTCGCAGCCATGCCCAAACGTGCGGTCGTGTATAAAGCACTCGTCACCAAAATATACGCCCAAGGATTACCCTGTGCCTTCATCTGTCGCGCAAATACGATAATCGACGGGTTACGATAAGTAATTTTGCGGCCTAACACTTCAGTGAGCATATCGGCTACGGTGAAGTAGTCCAACGCTTCGCTGCCCGTCAAAGGGTAGCCTTTATTCTCATGCCCGCTTTCGGTCAATGCCATCGCTGCAACCGCCACAATGTCCCGCCCATCAATAAAACTGGTTTTGCCATGTCCGGCGGCCATCATTAGACTGTCTTCATCGCGAATTTCTGCCAAATGCGTGGTGCTCAAGTTCTGCATAAAGAAGCTGGCACGTAAAAATGTCCACGCCATCCCTGAGGCCATCAGGTCTTTCTCGATGGTGTAGTGTGGCACAATTGGATTATTTTCAGCGCCCAGCAGCGACAAGAATACGACATGTTCCACACCTGCATCTTTTGCTGCTTGGATAACTGGACGCACGTAAGTTTTCACATCCGCAATATCCGGCGGACGCATAAGAAACAACTTCTTAATGCCTTTCAGCGCTGGTGCATAGGTCGCCGGATTTTTAAAATCAAATGGTAGCAATTGCGCTTCTGTGCCGAGAATTTCTCGCGCCTTATCCGGATTGCGGACGGCTGCGACTGGCGACAAACCCATTATGTTGAGTTGATTGTACACATCCAAACCGATATTTCCGGTTGCGCCCGTTACTAAAATCGTTGAAAGCATGAATTTCCTTGAGTTTTAAGCTTTGTGGGCATATAAATCATATCCAATATAGGTAACCAAGAATAATGGCATACCAACTCTATTTGATATGCTTTATGACACTCTTTATGAGTTTACATTGCGAACCACCGGATATTAGATTTCCATCACACCATCGGGGTCAGCGAAGCGTTTGGGCGGATGCAAAATAAAAACAGAGGACGCGGTGTCCTCTGTTTTTCAATCATTTCAGTTCAATCTTACGCCGGAGGGGCGATAGGATTGGGGCTTTCCGGAAATGCGCCATTGCTGGCAACCGGAGCGCTCCCGCGCATGACTTCTTCAAAAGCTGCACGATCCAATGTTTCTTGCTCCAACAGCACTTTGATGAGCCGATCCAGCTTCTCGCGGTTCTCGATCAGCAGGTTCTTAGCGCGGCTGTAAGCGGTTTGCAGGATGCGCCGCACTTCGTTGTCGATTTCCTCAGCGGATTGCTCGCTGTAATCGCGGGTTTCACCGATGTCACGACCGAGGAACACCGCACCGTTATTGCTGCCGAATGTACGCGGCCCTAGCGTTTCGCTCATGCCGAAGCGCGTAACCATCGAACGGGCAAAATAGGTGACCTTCTCCAGATCGTTGCTGGCACCGGTTGTGAATTGGCTGAAGATAATTTCTTCCGCCGCACGTCCACCCAGAGCCATCGTAATCGTGTCTTCGAAGTATTCCTTCGAACGCAGCGACAGATCTTCTTCGGGCATCGAAAGCACATAACCACCGGCCTGACCACGCGGCACAATCGTGATTTTGTTCACGTTGTCGCTGTTCGCCAGCAGGAAGCCCAGCACCGCATGTCCACCTTCGTGGTAAGCGATTTTGAGTTTTTCCTTCTCAGAGATGACGCGGGACTTACGTTCCGGCCCCATCGTCACGCGATCCATACTTTCGCTCATCTCACTCATGCCGATGGCCTTCTTGTTACGGCGGGCAGTGAGGATAGCGGCTTCGTTGACCAAGTTTTCCAGATCAGCACCGGAGAAACCGACGGTCATACGGGCAATCTGTTCCAGTTCGACATCGGGAGCCAACGGCTTGCCCTTGGAATGAACCTTCAGAATGTCGGTACGTCCCTTGATGTCGGGGTTATCCATGATGACCTTACGGTCGAAGCGACCGGGACGCAGCAGCGCCGGATCAAGGATGTCGGGGCGGTTGGTTGCCGCGCAAACGATGACGTTTGTGCCGGTCTCGAAACCATCCATCTCGACCAGAATTTGGTTGAGGGTCTGTTCACGTTCGTCATGACCGCCGCCCAAACCAGCACCACGATGACGACCGACAGCGTCGATTTCGTCAACGAAGATGATCGAAGGGGCTTCGGACTTGGCACGTTCGAATAAATCACGGACGCGGCTTGCGCCTACGCCGACGAACATTTCAACAAATTCGGAACCGGAAATGCTAAAGAAAGGGACACCGGCTTCACCAGCCACAGCACGAGCCATCAAGGTCTTACCAGTACCGGGAGGACCAACCATCAGCACACCCTTGGGAATGCGTGCGCCGAGGCGAATAAACTTCTCTGGCTCTTTAAGGAACTCGACGATTTCTTTGAGTTCTTCTTTGGCTTCTTCGCAACCCGCCACATCCGAGAATGTGACTTGCGGGCGTTCCATATCACGCGTGACACGGGCACGGCTGCGACCAAAGCTCATCGCTTGATCTTGACCGGTTCGCACCGAGCGCATCATACGCCACAGCAGCCAAATAATCAGCAGAGTGGGCACAACCGCGATCAACAACTGGAACAGCACGTTGGATGTGTTGTCTCCCGGTTGTTCGGTATAGCTCAAACTTGTGAACTGTGTTTCCGTCACGCCGAAGGTTTTCAGCGCATCGAAAAGGTTGGTTTCGCGTTCCTTATAATAGGAAAGGTGTTCGCCACTCTTCAGATCAACGCGGACATCTTGCCCACCTTGGACAGTAATCTGCTTGACCTGACTATCTTTGATGTATTGGGCGAATTTATCGAGTGTAATGTTGCTTCCCGTGTTACCTGCACCGGGAGCAGCAAATACAAATATGAACAGGAGGATGACCACCCCAGCAATGATGAGCCAAAAGCGCTGGGCATTACGGCCACCAAAGGGAGAATTGGTGTTATTGTCGTTTTGCGGTTCGTTGGGTCGGTTATTCACGAGGACGGCGCGAAAGACGCTGTATTAAGAGCAGGACGCGCCTCTCTCCTTTCTACGCTTAACCTTACGATAGTGAATTCAATGAATGATGCATATTACAATTTAGGTTTCAGAGGACACGATACCTTGTAAGCCTTACCTTTCATGTACTGATGATAATCGTCAAACCTGAACAGGTCAATATCACCCGCATAAATCTCACGTTAGAAATCGATGGATGTAGTGTATAGTTTCGATTATAGTGTATAGTAAGGTTGCCCTGAGAAAACGGGTATTCGCTTGAGGTGAAAGCGCTCTCAGATAATCATTAAGTGTCCCCATTAATCGGTTAATGGTACAATAGAAGTGGGCAGTATGGGGCCAGATTCAGCAACCTGTGTTACGGCTGGGAAACAAGATGAATATTAATCCAGAAAATAACAACGACGACCCGGAAGACAGCAGTAAGATAGATGCCGCAGTCGCAGCAGAGAAGAAACGCCAAGAAGAAGAACTTGATATGTTACGCCGGAACGCGACACGCGGCCTTGGCAACACCGATTATGAAGAATCAGAACCACGCTGGGGTACGGCACGCTTCAACGAACGCACCACTCTCATGTTATTCGTGCGCGGCGCACCGGAACCCTTTGTATTCGATGCCGGTAATATTGTAGAACTGGTCATCGGGCGTATTGACCCCGATACCGGCCAGTCTCCCGATGTGGATCTGGAAAACTTTAGTGGTATGGAGAAGGGTGTTTCTCGCCGCCACGCCACGATTATTCGCAAAGATGGATCACTCAATCTGGTCGATGCTGGCAGCCATAACGGAACATACCTGAATGGGCAGCGCTTGATCGCCCACCAACCGCGCGTCCTGCGTGATGGCGATGATATTCGTTTGGGATTCCTCGTGCTGCGTGTTAAATTTGTGCGAGTCCCGATTACATCTTAGTTAAGTCCACCTGTTAGATTCGAAAATAATGCTTGATCGTACGAATGAACAATGGCTGGCCGATCTTACTGGTCTGCCAGATCAACAGTCGCCTGCGTTAGAAGACTTACGCGAGCGGCTTCAACGCGGCATCTACTATTACCTCAGCCGCGAACGCAGCGACCTCTCTGGACTTTCCAGCACCGAAATTACCCAGATGGCTGAAGATTTAGCGCAAGATGCCACCCTGCGCGTCATGGAAAATCTGGATAGTTTTCGTGGCGACAGCCGCTTCACCACATGGGCGACCAAGATTGCCGTGCGCGTTGCCATTAGTGATCTGCGCCGTGCCCGTTATCGCGACTTCAGCCTCGATGATCTGACGGCAGATGGCGACCTGATGCCTTCGACCACCGCCAACAGTGTGACCGGCACCCCCGAACATACACCCGAAGACCAAACTGAACGTGACGATGTGATGCAAAAAATCAGCGCTGCGTTAAAATCGGCGCTTACGGAGCGTCAATATCAAGCGTTGGTGGCGGTTGCTTTGCAGGATATTCCGTTAGAGGTAGTGGCTGAACGGATGGGAACCAACCGCAATGCACTCTATAAATTGCTGCATGATGCGCGCCGTAAACTGCGTGCTTATCTCGAAACTGAAGGTCTTTCGACCAATTACATGCTAGATTTGTTTCAGGATTAAGCCATGATGCATATTGACGTAAGAACGGTGTGTATGCCATCGTCCAATTAATATACAGGTTTAAGAATAGGCCAACAGATCATGGGACTGCCAGACGAACAATTACGTAAATTGATCGATCATATATTCGTGAGCCATCAAGATAGCGAGATGGATTGCGAGTCCTGCGGTTGCCAG
>JACDGI010000256.1 GCA_013821665.1 Anaerolineae bacterium | reverse complement strand
GCCGTGGGACTCACACTGGCTTATGATGCCGCCGAACTCGGTGATGAGTCGGCTGTCCCAACCGAAAAAGCCAAGCGCCTAACCATTCCCACGCTCACGCTCGATGGCAGCGACAGTTATCCATTTATGCATACCGCCGCAGTCGCTCTGTCAAAACTGATGCCGCATGGCGAGCAGAGTACGCTACAAGGTCAGACTCATGAGGTCGCGCCTGAAGCCCTCGCACCAGTTTTGATCGAGTTCTTCAGCAGCTAAACAATCCACAACAGTATCTCGTAACTTTATAGACATCGCTTGTAAGGGATGAGATGGTTTTCATCCCTCTGAAAATGCCGCCTATACATAAAGGAGAAATCACATGGAAACGGTCATCTCGAAAGACGGAACATCAATTGCCTATGATTGCATCGGCTCTGGTTTTCCGCTGATTTTAGTCACCGGCGCATTAGGTGTGCGCGGCGACTCATCAAAGGACGAGCTGGTAAATCGCCTCAAGGATCACTTCACGGTTATCAACTACGACCGGCGCGGACGCGGCGATAGCAGCGATACTTTACCCTATACACCACAACGCGAAATTGAAGACATCGACGCGCTGATTAATGCCGTTGGTGGCGCGGCTTACCTCCACGGCATGTCATCCGGTGCGATTTTGGTGTTGGAAGCCGCAGCTAAACTCCCCACCAAAGTCAAGAAAATTAGCCTGTACGAGCCTCCATTTATTATTGATGACAGCCGCCCACCGCTGCCCAAAGATTATGTGCAGCAGTTGAATAAAGCTGTTGCTGAAGGCAAAAGTGGTGATGCGGTAGAAATCTTCATGACGCAAGCACTGTTGATCCCTGCCGAGTTCGTCAGCATGATGCGTAACGCGCCGATGGCTCAAACCTTTCCCGAAGGTGTCAAGCCGCCCGAATGGTCAGACATGGAAAAAGTGGCGCACACATTGGCTTATGATGGTGAGATTGTTCAGGACTATTTAGCAGGGCATCCACTTCCAGAAAAACGTTGGTCAGCTTATACATCACCCGGTTTGGTGATAGTCGGTGGCAACAGCGAACCGTTTTTCCATGATGGTGCCACAGCCTTAACTGCGGATATGCCCATTATCAAATTTTATGCGTTGGAAGGCCATGATCACGCGGTATCACCCATCGCCCTCGCGCCGGTGTTGATCAAATTTTTCGAGGGGTAAAACGACTCGCTCGAATTATCTTGTTGTCCCGTCTTGTACCCCGATTTATTCCCTCCCTCGTATACGGGGGAGGGTTAGGGTAGGGGTTTCTTTTTCCGCTCACTTTTCCCTTGACTGTTAAGACCAAGTGTTCTATCATAAAAGGTCTGATTGTTTCCGAAAATCCTATATTACCAATGACACTACCGCTTCAGAGTAGAGGTCAGGGCTGGTCACAAATGGTCAAGATCGTTTAAAATAGTTCCCCCGAAAAATCAGACGAAGGAGAGCAGAGTGCCCCAAGAATATATCGAGATCCGTCGCGCACGCGAAAACAACCTCAAGAATGTGTCATTACGCATTCCCAAACGCAAAATCACGATTTTTACAGGTGTCTCCGGTTCGGGCAAATCCTCTATCGTCTTTGATACGATTGCTACCGAAGCTCAACGGCTGCTCAACGAAAACTTTAGCTTGTTCATCCGTAACTTCCTGCCACGTTATGCCCAACCAGACGCAGACTCTATCGAAAATTTGAGCATGGCGATTGTGGTTGACCAGAAACGGATGGGCGGCGGCTCACACTCGACTATGGGTACGGCGACCGATATTTCGTCCATATTACGGCTGCTCTTTTCGCGGGTGGGCAAGCCGTTCGTGGGTAATTCCAACGCCTTTTCGTTCAACGATCCGCAGGGCATGTGTCCCGAATGTAACGGTGTTGGACGCAAGATTGGTGTTGATTTGGACAAGTTTATCGATAAATCCAAGTCCCTAAACGAAGGTGCTGTCTTGTTCGCCGATGGCTGGCAGGATAGCGCATGGATCGCGCAAACAGGCTTGTTTGATGGCGATAAAAAGCTGAAGGATTACAGCGACGAAGAAATGCAACTGCTCTTGCACAGCGAACCCTATAAGGTTAAAACCGACTTTGGCGGCAAAACCGTCAATTTAACCTTTGAAGGCATCGTCGATAAGTTCACGCGCAAGTTCATCACCCGCGACATTAAAACCATGTCCGAACGAACGCAAAAAACTGTTGAACCCTATATCACGATGCAAGAATGTCCATTATGTCACGGCGCACGCCTAAGCCAAGCGGCTCTCGCTTGCAAGATTAGCGGACATAACATCGCGGAGCTGTCGGCGATGGAAGTCGGTGAACTGGTCAATGTGGTCAACGCGATTAAAGACTCGACTTCCGCGCCAGTGATCGCCATGCTCAGCGAACGCCTGCAACACTTGGTCGACATTGGCCTCGAATATCTGAGCCTCGACCGCCCAACTGATACATTGTCCGGTGGCGAGTCACAGCGCGTCAAAATCGTCAAACACCTGAGTAGCAGTTTGATGGACGTGATGTATGTTTTTGACGAACCGAGTATCGGTCTGCATCCGCGAGATGTCCACCGCATGAATGAACTCCTGCAAAAACTCCGCGACAAAGGCAACACCGTATTGGTGGTCGAACATGATCCTGATGTGATTAAAGTGGCCGATCATATTGTGGATGTCGGCCCACGCGCGGGCAGTGGTGGCGGAACGGTTGTCTACGAAGGCAGCTTCGACGGTTTGCTTAAGGCAGATACCTTAACAGGTCAATATATGAACCGGAAGATGCCGATCAAAGACAATTTTCGACCAGCCAAAGGTAAACTCTCGATCACCAAGGCCAAAGTGAACAATTTACAGAATGTCAGTGTTGATATTCCCAAGGGTGTGTTGACGGTCATTACAGGTGTGGCCGGTTCGGGCAAAAGCTCGCTCATCAATGAGGTGTTTCTGAGCCAACATCCCGACGCAGTGGTGATCGACCAAGCACCAGTTGGCGTGAACAGCCGTTCCAACCCTGCAACTTATACCGGCATTATGGATGATGTACGCAAAGCCTTTGCCGCAGCCAATAAGGTCAACGCGGCACTCTTCAGCTTCAACTCTAAAGGCGCTTGCGAAAATTGTCAGGGTCTTGGTGTCATTATTACCGACCTCGGCCCGTTCGATAGCGTCAAAACGCCCTGTGAAGTCTGCGGCGGCAAACGCTTCAAGGATGAGGTGTTGGGCTACAAGCTCAACGGCAAATCGATCACCGATGTTTTGGATATGACCGTCGAGCAAGCGCTGGAATACTTCGAGATCAAGGAAGTGGTACGCAAGCTGCAAGCCATGAATGACGTGGGCTTGAATTACCTGAAGCTCGGCCAGCCGTTGAGTTCGTTGTCGGGTGGGGAATGCCAGCGCATCAAACTCGCCAGCGAACTGCATAAAAAAGGCAGCGTCTATGTGATGGACGAACCGACCACCGGATTGCATATGTCGGACATCAGCCACCTGCTCGAAATCATGAACCGGCTGGTAGATGCGGGCAATACCGTGATTGTCATCGAGCATAATTTGGATGTCATCCGCAACGCCGATTGGATCATCGACATGGGGCCGGAAGGCGGGAGCAAAGGTGGCAAGATCATGTTCGAAGGCACACCCCATCAGCTTCTCAGTGCCAAAGACTCTCTGACCAGCGCCTACTTGAATCGCTAACATCAGTTTAGAATAAACAGCCATTAGTTGGATTTTGTGCCTTGTAGGGGAGAGTCTGTGACCCTCCCTCGTACCAAACTTGAAACTCCTAGGAGTGGAAGCATGGACTTAGTAGCAGACGAAAGACCATCCGACTCGCCGTTGGTGGATACGATCTGGCACAATCGTAGTGAAGGCGGCGGCTCTTTTATCTCGATGGCCTCCAACCAATGGCAGTTGGTCGTGGCCCGGCGCAAGGGTGTTGTCCGCATCACAGTTCATGGCCCCGAAAGTAAATCCTCATCCGCCACGGCCACCGACGACACTGAATATTTTGGTATCCTGTTTAAGTTGGGAGCCTTCATGCCCCACTTACCCGCCAAAGTGCTGGTCGATACCGATCAAGATTTGCCGGAGGCCGCTCGACGCTCCTTCTGGTTAAACAGTTCGACGTGGGAAATCCCCAACTTTGATAATGCCGATACCTTCGTTAACCGGCTGGTACGCAGTGGCATGTTGGTGCGTGAACCGATTGTCGAGGCAGCGTTACAAGGCCAGTTGTTGGATGCTTTGTCGCAGCGTACCGCTCAGCGCCGTTATTTACAGGCCACCGGTATGACGCTCACCGTCACCCGCCAGATTGAACGGGCGCGTTTGGCGACTTTCTTGCTCAAGCAGGGCGTTTCAATCCTCGATACCGTTTATGACGCTGGTTATTTCGATCAACCCCATTTGACGCGATCACTGAAGCATTTCATCGGGCAAACACCCGCCCAAATTCTGAATAAAGCGCGCTCTGAACGCTTGTCCATCCTGTACAAGACAGTTCAATCCCCTTTGCTTTATGATACAAACGTTGAGCAATCATTATTGCCAGAAATAACATAGTGAGACCGGAGCGATTCAAATATTTTATCGACCCATATCCTCACCCCTAAATCCCCTCTCCATTTCATGAGAGAGGGACTTTGAAACATTTTCATCAGACCCAGCGCGTGCCACCAATCTTCAGATGATTCAGAAAATGCAGAGACTGAATCAGTTGGGACGGGGGCTAACGGCGGTTTTGAGGGAGCGCAGTGCCGAAACTGCGGAAGATGCTGCAATTGCGGCAGATTCGGAAGTGCGATTTTGTGTCGAACGTCGTTAGTCATCATTTTAAATACAAAGGCACACTGATTTTATGGCGGCAGTGGCGGCAGTACTGCCATAATCGAAATGTTGCTGTTGCTGTTGCTGTTGCTGTTGTTGCTGCTGTTGCGACAAACCGGTTTTTGTCACATTTACAGCATTTGGCGAGATGTTAAGATGCGGCGGAACCCCTACCCCAGCCCTCTTTCAGGGGTAGGTATTTGCTTAAGCGATGTGTGTGATAGCGATTGCCGGAGGATAAACCCTCCGGCAAGATGAATAAAGCCCCGTAAACGGCTTGTCCGGTATTAAAAATATCATAGTTTGCCTCGCTGAGGGCTAAAGCCGCACAGCTTATTGCCAGACAAGCACACTAAAGGTGCTTCAATAACAGGTATTTCTGTGTGAGAAGTGCGGGCGGGATAAATCCGCGCCCCTACAAAAACAGAATTTAGGTTAGGCATTTGAGTAAAATAATACCGGACAAGCCTTAAACGGGACTGAATGACCGATTAAACGCATCTTATTCATCAAACAGAGGGTAAAAATAGTGCTGTTTTGCCCGAATTAATGGATACCTACCCCTGAAAGACCCCAATCCTCCCCCGCAAGCGATGGAGGGAGTAATACAGGCGCTCCGATGAATAGTATATTCGATATGGGAAGCGAATGGGTTACATTTTGGAAGAACATTTTGTAACTCTTTGGAGGCGTTGGCACTAACCATTTTGAGGGAGTGGGGGTGTTAAGACGGTTGGTGGATGGTTAGAGATTGGTTTGCCGATAAATCAAAAGTATGGAGTGGATCCCAAAAAGTGGAGTCGAGAAAAAGGCGATACACTGAAAAAAGGGAGACACGAAAATGGCAAGAATGAATCGAAAGTACGACAAGGCCTTTAAGTTGGAAGCCATTCGGTTATATGAAACGAGTGGCAAAAGTGTGAGCCAGATTGAGACAGAACTGGGGATCACGAGCGGGCTATTGAATAAATGGCGGGTGCGGCATCGGAATGAAGGGCCAGCAGGCTTTGTCGGGAGTGGACAACAAACGGAAATGGAAGCGGAAGTGCGACGGCTGAAGCGGGAGAATGAAATCCTGAGGCAGGAACGCGACATTTTAAAAAAAGCCATGCAGGTGTTTGCCAAGGACGGACATTGAAATATGCCTTCATGGCCCAACCCCACGGTGAATTCGAGGTGAAGATTATGTGTCGTGTATTGAGCGTCAGTGTCAGCAGCTATTATCAGTGGCGGAAACGTCCCTTGAGTGCGCACGCACAAGAAAATGAGCAGTTGGCAGACGACATTCAGCAGATCTACAGCGACAACCGTCGCGTGTACGGTTCTCGACGGGTGACGGTTGCCTTGCACAAGCAAGGGTGGCACTGCAATCGTAAACGAGTCGCTCGCTTAATGCGCTTACAGCATCTGCGCGGATGCGAGCGGCGTAAACGACAGGTGGTGACAACCAAAACAGATGCTGACCGTCCAGTGACCGCTAACCTGCTTCAACAAGATTTTAGCGCCACCATGCCCAACCAAACCTGGTTGGCGGACATCACCTATATTCCCACTCATGAAGGCTTTTTGTATCTCGCCAGCCTAGAAGATGTGTTTTCACGCAAGATTGTCGGTTGGGCGATGGATGAACATATGGAAACCGCTTTGGTTGAGAACGCCTTACGCATGGCGCTGACCAACCGACCTCGGATCACCGATTTGGTGCATCATTCGGATCGTGGCAGCCAGTTCACCAGCTTGGCCTATCGCGCCCTCCTTGAGCAGCAGGGCATTACTTCCAGCATGAGCGCGACGGGTAACTGTTATGACAATGCCATGAAAGAAAGTTTCTTTGCGACCCTCAAATCAGAGTGTGTGGTTCAACCTTTTGCTACTCGCGCCCAAGCCCGAACCGCCATCTTTGAGTACATCGAGGGTTTCTATAATCGACAGCGTTTGCATTCTTCACTCGGCTATTTCAGCCCTGACGAGTTTGAACAGCTATACTATTCCCTGACTCCATGAAATCGGATCCACTCCATCTCGCTGGAAACTTCTAGGGTATGATGTTGAAGATGGCAGTTTCTTTAATGGCGGATTAGGCACAGTTTGGACTGATAAGGATGAAGTTACAAGGAAAGCCCTTTGGGGGCATCGGTTAAACGAATACTACCTATTTTCAAACCAAGATGATGCTGTTGAATACGCAGCATGGCACTTCAAACGTAGTCCCGGAGCGGGCACACTGGTCGTTTTTGGTTTATATCGTATTCAAGAAATCCCTTGAGTGAAATCAGCGGCGGACATGACGCGCCGTCTCCCTACGGAAGAGTCTGTGGAATGCAGACTTTTTTATTTCATTTGGGGATGCAGATTAGAAAGGGAGGGCACACAGCCGTGTGCCCCTACAGAAAATTGAAGCTATGAGGAATCGTGCTAGGGTGTGGGAGTCACGGTGAGATCGACAAAGTGAATCACATCCAGAGCAAAGGGTAAGCTGGGTTTGGAGGCCGATACAGCCAGCGAGAATTGATCCCAATTGGTGACGTAGAGTTTATCCGGCGCGGCGTAATCCACATCGCTTGGCCCACGAAATAGCCCGGCGATATAGGTCAGCGTTTCGCCGTCCAGTCGTGCGATGCCACGCTGTCCGAGGGCTGCCAGATAGATGACCCCCTGCGGCGTAACGGTCAGTCCATCAAAGCCCGGTGGATTGGCGCGTCCTTTATGCCAATACAGAAGTTCACTTTTATCGGGTGCATCAACTGGCACACGATAGACCGTATCGTTGGTGCTGTCGGTGATGACAATAGCGTTGCGGCTGGCATCATACGCTAAACCTGTGGGCGCGTATTGACTAACCCCATCGAGCTTGGGGGGTGTCCACCATGCGAGGCCGCTGATGCCATCCTTGTTGAAGCGCCAGACTTCTGCCCGTGCGCGATCACTCACGTAGACGTTTCCGGCTGCATCCAGCGTCACATCATCAGGGCTGATGAAGCCTTTGGCATCCGTGATCTTGGCGAAAATGGACACTGTGCCATCAGCGGTCATGCGCTTGACATTACCGCCATCTGTGCGCGGATCCGCATCGGTCTGGTCAACGATATACAATGTTCCATCGGGCGCTATCGCCAAGCCGGTTATGGCTTTGAGTGCCTCGCCTTTGGTGGCGACAGGGCTGACTTCGCCTTTAGGTGTAATCACCCACAACTTGCCGGTTTTATAACTGCCGGTATAGACGCGACCATCGGCGGCCACAGCCAGCGCTGCCGGATAGGCATCGTCGTCGGGCAGTACCGCAAATTGGTTCACCGTAATATCGGCGCTGAGGGATTGCCCCATCGAACGCACACCGGGTGTCAGCGTCCCGCGAATCAACAGCACGGTAAGGGCGACCAGCACAAACAGGCCACCACCAAATATCAACGCGAAAATGAGAAGCCGCTGCCCGCGTGGCAGTTGCTGAATTCTTTGCAGCACGTCATACCCCCACATCATTACTTTCAAATGTGCGGGCTATTATAGCATTCGTATCATGCGCTTAAGATGCTGGAAAACAAAAATGAGTGGAGAAAGAACACGAAAAAACAGGAGGGATTAGAAGGTTTAACAAAATAAGATGGAGAAAGAAATCAGACCCCTAACCCCAACCCTTTCCCCGTAGTAACAGGGCAAGGGAGAAATACGGGGAAATCGTTCAAGGTATGGAGGTTGGAGGCTAATTAGAGCGGTTCGCTGATGAGCTGCGCGGACAACAATTGAACCACCGTATCCGTGAATTGTTTGGTATTCAGCGGCTTTGTGAGATAAGCATTCCCACGCAATTGTTTAAAGGCTAAGCGGGTCTCATAGTCGGGGGTGTCTGTAACCACCATGAAGGGTACATCCGTCGTAGTGGGGTCTTGCCGCAGCGCCTTCAACATATCCAAACCGGAGATATTTGGTTTCATGAGGTCGGAAATAACCAGCGAAACGGGTTTCTTGAGCATGTAATCCAATGCGGCGCGACCATCCGCAACTGAAACTGTTCGCAAGCGCAACCGTGACATCAACGCTTCATACAAACGTGCGATTTGTGGTTCATCGTCACTCACTAAGATCGGAGCCGTGTGTGTGAATGTTTCTAAGTTCAATACTTCAGGCAATACCGGTCGGTTGTCTTCTGCAAAACCGATCGTACCGATGATGCCGGTCATGGAAGACCTTTCTGAGTTTATAAGGAATGTTCCCATTACCTTCGCCTTACATCTAATCGTTAGTCTTGAACTGCTCAGAAATGTTACAAGTCGTGTAAATTATTTCATTACTGATTATTAGCATAGGGTAACTTTCGTGAAATAAGTAAAAAGAAATTGATAGTCTGAAATATCTTAATGGAAATTAATGGTATTCTCATCTCGCGTGGTCAACCATGAGCTAGTCAGACTACAATTTCATGGCATTATCGTAAAGTGATATTGTGGAGAAGCGATGGAGAATTTGCATAGTTTTATGTAACATTAACGTGGTTCATCACAAGGACAATTTTAAAATATGGCACAGTTCACACGACGACTAGGAACCGCCCGTTTTGAGGCTGATGAATATTACCGGCAAGCGCTGGAAGCCTTTCGCAAACGAGGCTATGACATCGCCATCAATGATATGAATGATGCAATTGCCCTACAACCGCGCCGTGCCGAATTTTATGCCGCGCGTGGGTTTTTCTATCTCGAAGACGGCGTGGATGACAAAGCACAGGCCGATTTTCAGCAAGCGCTGCGCCTGTATCCACAAGAAATGCTGGCCCACTATGGTCGTGGTGTCATCGCCTATAAAACCGGTAATATGGAAGAGGCGCTCGCCCATTTTTCTGATGCCTACAAAAGTGATCCCAAGCGGCCTGAGACCCTGTATTATCTGGCGTTGATTTATCACCGGCAGAAGCAGCATGAAGTGGCGCGGCGCTTGATGGATGTGGGCTTTAACAACCTGCCACCAGAGGATAAACGTCGCGGTGACTTCCAAAAGTGGCTGCGCGAATTTGACCGGATTATCGCGGCCAGCGCCAAACCGAATGCGCCTAAAATGAACGTTATGGGCA
>JACDGI010000255.1 GCA_013821665.1 Anaerolineae bacterium | reverse complement strand
AAACGATACATCCGTCAAATTACAGTTAGCCCAGTATTCTCCCTATATTTATACGCATGACCCGAACCCGCTGTTACCCGATATTGTGAGCGGAGGGCCGAACTGGGGAGCTGGCACAACCATCTCACTGCATACTACGGGCAGGAATTACGCGTGGACACGCAATGAATTCGCGATACCAGCAGCGTTGCAAAATAAACAAGTGAGCTGGCGCTTCGTCATGGATAGCGGATCAGCATCCAGTATCCGACGCTGGTATCTCGATGATATTCTCTTAGATGCGGCTGCTACACCGAAGACCTTCGGTGTGTGTACTATCAGCAAATACACATGCGGCAATTTCTGGGATCTTGATAGCACCAATCAAAAGAAAGACTTCCAGACCACGGGCCGTTGGGATCTGACCAATAAGAACGCAGCATCCAATGACTCTGGTGGGCCTTCAATGTCATGGGACATTAGCACCGTCGGAACCGCAGGAACGTCTGGTCAATATGCGACCTCCGGCAGCGGACTTACTGCCCAAGCGGGAGATAATCGTGTTCACTCGATTGCATTTAACGGTCAAGTTGATCTGCGCTCGATTGCTGCGGATGGCAGCGGAGGCACACCCGACTGGGAAGGTGACCTCGGCTTCCCGATCTTGTCTTTCAATCAAGCTTATGGATTAGCAGGAGGCGATACAATTGAGGTTGAATACACGCGAGACGCTGACACGCCGGGTACACCTGCTAACTGGGTACGTGTGGGAACAAGCCCCATTCAAACTGTAGCCAGCGCTGGCGCTACTATTAAAGATACGATGAAGCGCTATGAGCTCCAGCTCAAGACTATTCCGAATTGGAATACTCAAACCTTCAGACTGCGCTTCGCCTTGATTGTCAACAATAACAAAGAAGACGCCGGTTGGTATATTGACAATATCACGATTGAACGCGAAGGTTTGATGAAGTTCGGTGACTACCCCTTCTGCGATGATGCGGAAGGCACGACCGATCAGTGGCTAATGAGCGGTCAATGGGGCATTGCAACAACCAGCGGTGCTTTCCAGACAGGTAACTCCTTCAGTGATAGTCCTGTCGGCCAATACATCAATGGTCAGGCCACATCGATGGCAATGCGCTATCCGATTGACTTTAATAATGACACACCCGAAAACGCTACAAATTGGCAGGGTAACCACAGTTGCATCGACGGTTCCAAAACTGTCGGCGCGGCAGTACGTCCAATACTCACCTTCTGGCAATGGCGTAAACTCGGTTCCAGCAAGAGCTTCCGTATTGAGTTGTTCAGATCGGCACATGCGGCAACATCGACAGCCGCAATCACACCGATCGCTGTCTGGAATTACAGTTACAATGGGGTTAACTCCAACCAAGTGGTCTGGGAACGTGAAGAAGTCGATATGCAAGCCGCTATCGAAAAAGCAACAGGTGTAAGCTGGGCAACTTTGACCGGCAACACCGATAAATATGACGATGACTTCTATGTTCAATTCACTTTCGATGCACTATCCGGCGGTTCAGTCTCGGATGGTATTTACATCGATAACATCATGATGAAAGACTACAGTGAGTCGTCATTCAAACTGTGGGCCCCAAGCACAAATTATGTCGCTAAGACTGGCGCACCGGCAGCCGGTGCTGGGAACGGCACCAATTGGGTCGATAATATTGACGCTCCAGATGATTGGTACAACCGGTGGACAACCGGTGGTACATGGACGGCTGTTACATGGGATGCTCATAGCGGGATCACATCCATGCACGACAGTGACGTAAGCGGGAAGACTTACCTACACCAAAGCTACAATGTTCTGGAAATGAACAAGATCCTAGACTTACGCGGAGCTGTGAATACTGACCTGCCTACCATGTATTTCTGGAACCACTACAATATCAATTCGGGTGATTCGATCTCGGTTGATATAGCGGTACAAGATGATACTGAATACACGGCAGTACCGCCGACTCGTAGTCTGATGGGTTACGATTATCAGTACCGATGGGGATCAACGACTTCCTATGCAGGCGGTACAGGCGTTACATCGTGGGGCGGTGCAAGTTCGTGGCAAACGGTCTGGACTAAAGGCGCGAACAGCCGTAATGATGCCTGGAACCGTGTACAAGTTGACCTCCGCAACTACGTCGGCAAACGCATCAAGGTTCGCTTTGTACTCAATGCCCTTTCAAACTCGGCTGTAGGCCTGGGTTGGTGGCTGGATGACATCCAATTCATCTTCCGTACAAACAATGTGTTCACAGTAGGGTTTACAGACCATGCCCAAAATATGGCGAACTGGATACCCGAAGGCCGTTGGGGTCTTGCGCCCGATCAATGGCGTGGTTCTGGTGGTGGACCAGCAGATTTGGGCACGAACGCATGGAATGTGTTCTGGTTCGATTGCATCAACTGGATGACTACTCCGACCTTGGCATCACCACAGCCGAGTAGCAAACTGACCCAAATTTCTTGTAACCAGGATACAGTGGGTACATTCTTTGACAACGTGACTCGAACCGTCGCCGCGACGAACGCGTGGATTGACACACGAACGTCAGCAACTCAATTGGTAGCCGGTAAACACTTCGTCAAAGATTTTACTGATGAAGTCAACTATGACTTCGGCAGCGATGGAAGACCGAGTTCAGCCGACAACACATGGTACGATTACTTCGCGGGTCGGTTCTTGCGAACCATTAATGTGACGGGTGGACAATACACGTTCATATCGACATCAGACGACGGCGTGCGTGTCCGTGTCGAGACATCAACAGGTGCTGTGCCATCGGGCTTCCCATCATCACCTTACTGGAATGTCATTCAGGACTGGACATTGCATGGACGTACCGTCGATTACCAATCGGTCACACTCACGCCCGGTACATACCAGATCATCATGGAATATCTTGAAGCGAGCGGTGATGCGGTTATCCAGCTACAGGTCGGTACAAACAAGTTCTCGTTCAGCGACTCGCCGAAACCAACGGCAGCGAGTACTCTCGTCAAGTCCATACCGTACAGTGAGTCTTCGCTCATCCTGAACGGGGTACTGAACCTGAATACCCCAACGGGTTACACGGCAGCACAATGGAAACCACGTCTGGAATTCTATGAGTTGTACTTCTTCGACTCGAACACTTATGGTTCAGTTGAAGTCAGTGCGGACGGGGGGTTCACATGGACACAAACGGGACTAGGTGATACGACGAGTTGTCCAATCGCTTCAGGGCAATGCGATCCGAATACATGGGGCTATGCCAATTGGACACCTGCATCACCGAATAACAAAGATTGGTTGCAGCGATCCCATGATCTGAGCCTCTATATCAACCAAAACATCAGCTTGAGGTTCAAGCTGCACACCGACAGCAGCACTCAGGACGGATGGTGGATAACCGATATTACACTGGGTAATGCCGGCAGCTAAAAAAGGCTGAACAGAAACAAAATAGAAGGGCAGGTTTCCCGTACAGGGGCCTGCCCTTCTATTTCTCTAGTGGACATCACAAGCCTAGCCATAGTATCATCCTCTTCAACAACAAATAACTGCACACTCCGGGGTGACACTGTGCCAATAATTGATGAACAAGCGCATCATTGGGGATTACTGTTCGTGATGGTCGGGCCTGCGGGTGCGGGCAAAAACGCCATTATGAACGAGGTCTTGCGTCAGTTGGCCGATTTACGCCAACTGCCAACGGCAACTACACGCCCCATACGAGACACCGAACAACAAGGCAGAGAACACCAATTTGTAAGCGAAGCTGAATTCCAGAAAATGGATGAACGGCACGAACTGATCGAGTCCCAGACTGTACACAATCATCTTTACGGAACACCGCGCCTAACAATTGAAAATGCGATGCGTGATGGGCAGGACTTGATTGCGGACATTGAAGTGTTGGGAGCAACCTATTTGCATAATGCCTATCCACACAATACCGTTTTGGTATTTGTCCAACCGCCATCCGTTGATGACCTGATTAAGCGCATGAGCATACGGGGTGAAACGCAGGACGAAATTGACAGACGATTGCAACGAGTCGAGATGGAAATGCAATACGCACCGCAATGTGATTATCTGATTACGAATTATCAAGATCAGTTGAAACAGTCGAGTGCTACTCTGTTAGGAATTGTCCTCGCTGAGCGCAGCCGCCGCTCCCTCGAAAAGTTACGGTTGAAAACAACTTCCCTACAAAATCAAGCGATCTGAGTGACACGATGAATTTACAAGAATGGTATCAACAGTCAGGCGGCAGTCTTGCCACCGATGGTATTCCGCTTCATTTTGGTGACCAAACAGCCGAATATAATGCTGCCCACGCACATGCAGTATTGATGGATAGAAGCCACGAAGGACGTTTAGAAACGACCGGTCGTGACCGATTAGAGATTATTCAGCGCATCTCAACCAATGATGTCGGACATATGGCAGCGAATGAAGGTCGTCCAACGATTCTCACATCGCCTACAGGCCGCATTATTGACCGTTTAGTCGCTTACAACCACGGTGACAAAGCATTGATCACGACAGAGCCGGGACGTGGGCCAGCCGTGCGTGATTATCTGCAACGACAAGTTTTCTTCAATGATGAGGCAAGGATACAGGATTTAGGCATCAGTACCAAGCAATTTACGTTGCATGGCCCACAAGCCGAAGCGATTGTGCAGATATTTGCACCTCAAGCTGGAAAGCAGTCCTATCTTGAGTGTGTGGATGCCCAGATTGATGGCGTGGAAGTGGTTTTCCTAAAGCGTAAGCCATTGGTCGGTACACAGTGGGTGATGATCATCCCCAATGAAAAGGCGGTTGAAGTCTGGCAATCAATCCTAACAGCAGGCGAACAATTTGGCATCCAACCAGCCGGATCGTTAACATTCAATGTGCTGCGAATAGAATCCGGTAGACCGGGTGTGGGGCATGAACTCAGCACCGATTTTATCCCGTTGGAAGCCGGATTGTGGGATGAGGTGAGCTTCAAAAAAGGCTGTTACACAGGTCAAGAAATCATCGCCCGTATGGAGAGCCGAAACAAGCTGGCAAAAACGATGGTGACCTTAAACCTGAGTGAGATGGTCGAGTCACCTGTCACATTACGGGTGGATGGGAACACGATTGGCACATTGACCAGCAGCGTCGTAACACCGCATGGTGAGGTTGTCGGGATTGGCTTCGTGAAAGTACCTGTGGCTGAGGCGGGAAAAGAAGTTATGGTTGGCGAAAATGGTGTAACAGCACATATTCTGACGCTGGCTGGCGCACAGCCGCCGGTGCTGGAGAACCGTTAAAACTGCGGCGGGTCACTATCAAAGAAAAGTGTCCACCAAAGCTGCCATTTAGGCGGATCAGGCTGCGTGGTTTGGACGCTGGCCTGTTGAGCAGCAGGCTCGGCGGTCGCTTCGGCTGTATTTTGTGATCCTACTGGAATGACAAGGTGTTCACCGGGTAGCAGCATCTTGCCTTCGTCCCGCGCCCAACTTTCCACATAATCGTCACTTTGAACATAATCACGTTCGCGCATAAGATCGGCTTGGTCTTTATTAAGCTGAGCGGTTTCAGTTGTCAGCTCGTTGTAGGTCTGTTGGAGGGGCTGCCCCGCCGAGAACAAGCGCGTGAAATTGAGACCTAAGATGAGGCCGATTGCCAAAATAGCTGCGAACATAATTTGTAAGCCGGAAAGCTGGCTGGTGCGTTTGCGTTCTTGTCGTTTGGGTTTCTCGTTGGTCATTGAAACCATGCCTCAGCAATGTCCACTTATACTGTAACATGATAACGCAGGACTGAGGAAATAAAAACCCGGTATACACCGGGAATTTTGTGCCGAAGAAGGGAGTCGAACCCATACCCTCGTAAGAGGACTACGCCCTGAACGTAGCGCGTCTGCCAGTTCCGCCACTTCGGCTTGAAGTGAAGTTTATGGTAGCAGAACTCCCTTGACTGTCAACACCAAGTTTCTCAACAGAGGTTCAGGAAAAGGCTCATATAAGCGTGATATAATGCCCGTTTGGACGCATATTTAGTTAAGTGATCAGGCATAGTTCATGAGATCAAAGCGCTATTTCCTCGTACTTTTTTTGGCGGTAATGCTTTTTATTGCGATACCTCTTCTTACATCCGCACAGACCAACACCGTGACAGCAGAGGCGGTCGGACAAGCAAATCTGCGGTCTACAACCGATGTAAACGCGGATTTGTTAGGGCAAATTACATCGGGTACGCGCTATCCGATCTTGGGACGCAGCCAATTCTATCCGTGGTATTTGCTGGGTGATCCTAGGACACAAGCGCCTATCGGTTGGGTTTACGCAGATTTGGTAACAGTGGTTGGAAACACCAATACATTACCTTTCAGCGAAGTCGTGATCAGCAATGCACCCGCGACTTTAACGCCTGCCCCCTCATTGACACCCGATATGAGTACTGTCGTTAACATTGGCAGCAGCACACCAGCTCCCACCAGTAACGCCACGGTGGCTATAACCACAACCGCTACCCCATTGAGCGGTGTAATCGGTACCGCGCAAGCCGAAATTAATATTCGCTACGGGCCAAGCGTGGATTATCCCCGTATCGGCGTGGGTGAAGCTGGTCAAGAATACGAGATTACGGGCCGCCACAGCCAATTTCCTTGGTTACAAATCCGCTATCCAGCCGCGCCCAACGGTTTTGGATGGGTAGCAAACGATCTTTTGGAGGTCAAAGGCAATATTTACAATGTACCGGTCATCACCCAACTGTCGTTCAACCTACCAACACTCACTCCGACCCCGCCGGTTGTATTGGCGAGTCATCTGCTCGAAACTTCACCCGTGGTCATCAGTCCTGCGTTTCAGGCGTTAGGCGATCAACTCTGGGGGATGATGCTCAATGCAGGGTTTGCGCCCGAAACTAGCACATTAGCAGCCTTATTTGTGATGGACCTTAAGAGCAATGAGGCCGTGACCTTTGGCAACAATATTGCCTTTAGTGGTATGAGTTTGAATAAAATCGCTATTTTGACAGCGCTCTACAGTACACTGCAAGGGCCACCTGATGCCGATACCGCCTTAAATATCGCCTATATGATGGTATGCAGCGAGAACAGCGCGTCCAACGCTTTGCTGCGCCAACTCGGCAACGGCGACGAATATGCGGGTGCCGCCAAAGTGACCCAAATCCTTGAAACCTTGGGGCTGAACAATATGTTTATCATTGCCCCGTTTAAAGTGCCTGATGCGACTCCGGTTCCTGTACGTGCCCCGACGACCAGCGCAGATCAGACACGCGCCAAACCCGACTATTCCAACCAACTGACCGTGGATAACATGGGTTGGTTACTGGCAAGTATTTATCAATGTGCAAATACCGGTGATGGGGCGCTCATGTCCAAGTTACCGGGGCAGTTCAACAGCCAGAAGTGTCGCCAGATGCTCAATATCATGACCGACAACAACCTCGGTGAACCGTTGATGATGAGCGCAGGTGTACCACCAAATACGCGAGTGGCACATAAGCATGGCTATATTGATGATACGCATGGGAATGCAGGCATCGTTTTCTCGCCGGGTGGGGATTATGTGCTGGTGGTGGCGATGCATGGGCCGGATTGGTTGGAAGCTAAAGAAACCTTCCCGCTAATTAGTGATCTCTCGCGCACGATTTACAATTACATGAATCCCACAGCGCCTTATGAAAGTAACCAAAGTTGGTCGATCCCCGTAACCGATGAGTGCCTCACCCAAAGCCGAAACGATGTCAGTATGTTGATGTCGAGTCAGTAGACGATAAAGCGAGGGAGGATCTAAAATCCTCCCCACGCGATTGATTAGCCCTTCACACCACCAGCGGTCAAACCAGCTTGCAGATTGTTCTGCATGAGGTAGAACATAACCATCGTTGGAATGGCGACAATCATTGAGGCAGCAGCAAACAAACCCCACGGTACAGAGGTGCTGGCGGATAAAGCTTGGAGTGCAACAGGCAGAGTTTGGCGGACGGCAGGTGCGGGAATGATGGCGGAGGCCAGCGCAAACTCACCCCAACCCGCTAAGAAGCCGAAGAAGGCTGTAATGGCGACAGCAGGTAAACTGAGCGGCAGCAGCACCAAGAAAAAGCTCTGAAAAGCGTTGCAACCATCTATCAACGCCGACTCTTCGATCTCAACCGGAATAGTGTCGAAATAGCCTTTAAGATTCCACGTACTGAAGACCAACGTACCGGCTGAGTAGGCCAAGATTAAGCCTAACGGATTCCCATACAAACCCAACTTGGTCAGCAAGTTCGTGATAGCGTTCAAAGCCAACACGCCGGGGAACGCCTGAATCGCCAAGAACATAATCAACAAAGCATTACGTCCACGGAACTTGAAGCGGCTAATAGTGAAGGCCGCCGAGGTTGCAATCAGCACCGAAGCAAAAGCTGTTGATAGTGCGATGACCAAGCTGTTACCGAGCCAACTGAAGAACGGCTGCTTGCCAAACATGACTGTGTTATAGGAGTCGAATGAAATGCCTGTACTGGGCAGGAACATGTCCGACAAATTCAGCGAAAGCAATTGTCCATTGGGACGGATTGACACCAAGAAGGCGAAATAGACAGGGTAAACGGCGAACAGCACCGCCACGATCAAAATGACATAGGATACGATCAATCCAAGCCGTTTGTTACGACTCTTGCGATTCATGATATTGGTTGTGCCCTTAACGATGGGTCTCGATACAACGACGGTGTCAGAGGTGGTCGCTTGGGCGGACATATATTTGCTGGTCATGTTATTCATACGCTCCCCTCGTCACATTCGTTACACGTAAGCTCAGTAAAGTAGCAGCGAGCAAAATCACAAAGATGATCACGGCAAAGGCGCCGATGTATCCATAATTGCCTGACTTAAAGGTCTGGCTATAGGCATAAGTCATAACGAGATCAGTCGCACCCGGTTTGCCTACCCCACTGACAGGGCCACCCTGCGTAATCAGATAAACCGTATTGAACATCTGGAAGGTCGTGATTGAACTGAGGACGACTGCGGGCAGTACAGCGGGGCGAAGCATCGGGATAGTGATGCGTGTGAGGCTAATCCACCACGTCGCGCCATCGACTTCTGCCGCTTCATACATGTCTGCCGGAATGGATTGCAACGCGCCGAGGATGATGGTCATGAAAAAGGGATAGGACATCCAAATATTAACCAGCACAATGGCGAAGAAGGCCAGTTGAGGATTACTGAGCCAATGAATAGGACTTTTAGGGTCTTGAATATTCAGACTTTGAAACACCAAATTGATCGTCCCGGCATCACGGAAAAAGAACTGCCAGATTAAAGCTGTGATGAAAGTGGGCACTGCCCAAGGAATGATGAGCAAAGTTCGCCAAAACGATTTAAAACGAATATCAGGGTTATTAAGTATTAGAGCTAAGACCAGCCCAACCAAAAGAAAGAATGGCATACAAAAGATGACATACAGGGTTGAGCGCAGCAGGACTACAAAAAAGCTATTTTGAGTTAATACGTTGAGCGCATCGCCACCGTTCAACACTAACCATAAAATAATGGTCGCAGCGACACCCCCCAACCAGACCATTCGTGTATCTGGTGGTACGAGTTTATTACGTGTCATGCGCCGCGCAAAAATATTAACGACGACGAGCGGCAGTAAAACAATAATCAATTTTGCAAATGACGCAACCGCTGCTGGCGTGACCAACTCAGCAATCAACGTCTGATAATTTTGGAGACCAACATCTTGCCATGCGTGGGCCGCGTCACGTCCGTTATGGGATAAGCGGTCAGCGTTGGTGAAAGACAGCCGAAAGTTGTAAAACATGGGAATCAAATTTACAAAGGTGATACCAGTCAGCGTTGGAATTAAAAGCAAAATTATAACTGACCATTTTTTCCAACCGTGGGTCGTATTCATATAGTTGTAGCTCTCTTAATAAAGATGGGTGG
>JACDGI010000254.1 GCA_013821665.1 Anaerolineae bacterium | reverse complement strand
CTGTGGATGTCAAAGTGGCAGTTGGTGAAAGTATAGGTGTGAAGCTGGCTGTCGATGTAAATGTGGCAGTTGAGGTTGCCGGAACCGTGGGCGTGAAACTGGCTGTCGATGTGGAGGTTACAGTTGGCGTTATCGTCGATGTAGCGGTGTCTGTCGCCGTTGAGGTTGGCGTGGATGTATTCGTCGCCGTAAAGGTAGCTGAAGGGGTTAGGTTTACCACTTCAATGACAGGCAGTACATCAAGGTTATCAACCCAAAGCACCAAATTACGCGCGACCCATCCAAAGCCCTGTCCGTAACGAATCATAATCCATGAGCCATCAGCGTTCTGGCTTACCGGCTCTACTGAATCACCCGTCAAAAGCTGTCCCAAACGCAAATAGGTTCGCCCCGGCCCTGCTCTTACAAATCCAGATTGGGCATCACCATCGAGCTGCACCCAATTTCCAACCGGTGTTTCAGTCGGCAGCAAAAGCGGTGTAGCCGTAGGAGTCGTGGGCAAAACCGGCGATGGAGTCAAATTCGTCACATCGATTACGGGTAAAGTATCAATGTTTTCGACCCAGAAGGCCAGATCACGCCGTATCCAACCATAAGTTTTACCGTACACTATCATGACCCAATCCCCTTGAGCATTTCGGCTTAAAGGGCGAACATGATCTCCGGCTAACAGCTTACCAACAGGTAGATAATCCCGTCCGGGGCCGCCGCGCACAAAAATATCTTGCTGAATAACACTGCTTGCAGTAGGTGTTCCAGTAGGAGTAGGCGAATTTTGAGCGTAGGCAAACGCAGAAACAAGCCCAAGCATTCCTACAACGATTGCAACCAGTGTCAGCCGATACTTCAAGGCGATTTCCTAAAATAGTGTTTGGCACAATCCGGTTAGTCTAACATGCAAGTTTCGCTTATACCAGATACCTCATTGTCCGGGGGTCGGAGCGTCGCCAATATTGAAGAACATGGTTGGCTCAACCACATTGCCATTCAATGAGAATTGTACCGACCAGGAACCCACCGTAAACGGAATATTCGCTGGATCGAGCGGAAACCACATACAGAAATTGGTCTGGTCTTTTGGCAGGGTATAACTGCCGTTACCTACCACTTGCCCTTGATACTTCCATTCCACCGCCACCACTGTTCCGGCACTGATACTTGGAGCGCGTGTCGTCGCATAAATAATGGGCGTATCAATTGGAAATTGGGATTGGGTACCATCAGCACAGCCATCCGAATCACGTTTGCGTTGGGTCACACCAATATCCACGAGCGTGCTAGCTGTTGCATCAGATGCGGCTGTATTCCCGTTGGAGGCAACTGGCGCTGCTCCCGCTTGCGACGCTGACGCAGCAGGTACAATAGCATCCACTGTTGCAATCAACTGTCGATTAACGCTGTTAATATCAGCCACACTCGTTTCGGCAACGACGGCTGTCCGAGCGAGGGCCACCGCAGTCCCTTCAAGTGACTGCGGTATAGCACTGGCTTCGGCGGCAAAAGCCGTGTTTTGAGCGCTTAATGTCGCAGGCATGTTTGGCGCATTTAATACCTGACACCCGCCTAAGGCAACACCCAAGATGATATAAACACAGATTATGTAACGCATTTTCACCTCTACAGGCGATTATAGCAGCATGAACCGCAGTGCCAGAGAGACATTTTAAAAAGACACCGGACTTGTGGCACACCATGAAATCTGCTACCATGTACTAGATATTGCCCTCGTAGCTCAGGGGATAGAGCGCGGCCCTCCGGAGGCTGAGGCACAGGTTCGATTCCTGTCGAGGGCAAACTGACCTAAGCAAAAAAAATCCGACTAAGTGTCGGGTTTTTATTTTGCCCATATTCTACGCTTGCCCAAAGCCTGACAAAGCAAACCGCTGTCGTTGTAGGTTATTTCAAAACGGATATGTAAGCAGTTCAGCATAAGCCCGTATAGATGAAATACTTAACCTTGTTTTTGCTTGAGTTCTGGTAAGCTATGTACAGCATCAGGATATTCACCGGTGCTTGGAGTTCTCAATATGCCTCACTACTTCGTCAATAAACTCACAAGGCACACACTCGCATTTTTTATATGCTTTAGCCTTCTTGCAGGTGTCCTCGCTGTAAAGGCACACGCTGAACCAACCAGCCAACAGCCCTTCGGCACAGTGGTTTCAACAGAAAATAACTTGATGTTGCTTGGACTGAATATGCCGACCGACATCGTGCTAACAGGCAATGCGATAAGTGTCGACATCACTTGGACTGACACAAACACCGACGAAACTGGCTACGAGATTGAACGCTATGTCAGCGATACGATGACCGGAACCATAGGTACGACCATTGCGGATGCTCAAGCATTTACCGAGTCGAACGTAGGCTGCGGCCTGACGCTGTGGTATCGCGTGCGTGCGGTGCGCTCGACCGACAGCAGCACCAGCCTGTGGTCAGATTGGATGAGCGTCACGACAGCACCCTGTACAGCCGCCTGTGATACAAACTCGACTGTGCGCCGTGTAAGCGTGGGATCAAACAACACCTATCAAACGGACAGTCTGCTCACCTCTAAAGCACAGACGGTCATATCGGGTGCGGGCAATACCTATGTTCTCTTTGGATCAGGCAATCCACTGGAAAACCCGACAAGCGAGCTGGCTGGCGAAAATAATATCCCCTATGTCCCGAACGTGCCAGATGTCTACTTATATAGCACACAAGACTGCACGACATATAAGGTCAGCAACACGAGCACTGGTGCAGAGTCAGCCCTGCCCGTTTATCTGGGTGGTTTGGATTATTTGACGGGTCCGCTCATCGGGTTTGACAGCACAGATCCCAACCTGACTCCAAATGATGACGGCCCATCCTCAAGTGTCTTTCTCAGCGACGGATCAAACACAGTGCTGGTCTCGATGCAAATCCCGGGCAATACTAAATTCATCGATATGGTATATCCCTACATTCTGATGTCCACAGATGGCGATTTATCGGGACTGTTTGGGGTAAATGACACCATTGATCCAAACGATCGACTGCCTGACACTAATAACGCAAACGATCTGGTCCTGTATAATCATCAAACGCAAACCCTCAGCCTCGTGACATACGACTATGCCGGTGGCAATATCGCCAATGCCGGGTCGTTTGGCGGGCGAGTCTTCGTCGCGGATGACAATACACCTTATGTCCTGTTCAATTCCAACGCCGACAATCTTATCAGTGGCGTGGATAACAACCACGTTTCGGATGTATTCCTGCGCAATATGACCTCAGGGGTAACGAGCCGTGTCTCGCTTTCAGACACAGAAGGCCAACTAACCACAGCCTCAGTCCTCGGCGGGTTTTCATTAGCGGGTGCAACACTCAAAGTCGGATTTCAAACAGCCTCGCGTGAAACAGGTTTGGCAGGCGGCCCCACACGCGTACTTGTGCGTACTCTAAATCTTTCACATATCACAGATCCAGACCTCAGTACGACCACACTCGTGTCGCGGGCAACCGGGGTTGCCGGAACCATTGCGGCAATGTCCTCCTATGGCGGACTACTGTCACGCGATGGGCGATGGGTCGTATTCTCAACCGCTGATGCCGGTATGGTTGCAAACGATACCAATGGTGTTGCGGATGTGTTCGTGCGTGATCTCACCTCGAATACTACGAAGCGTGTGTCGCTGACGAATCTGGGTGCGCAACTGACGCAAGCCTCGACAGCGGTCGATATTAGCCGTGACGGTCAACAAATTCTCTTCACCAGTGCCGACAGTACGATTGTGACCGGCGATACTGCCAACGTTTGTGAAACGGATTTGGCCGATAGTAATCCAAATGTAGCCGGAATACAGTATGATTACAACGATAACTGTAATGATCTGTTTCTCACATCCAACCCGCTGGCCTTCAGCGCCACGCCGACTAATCTCACCATCTCGACAACATTCAGCGACCAAATTAACCTGACATGGTCGCCTGTGAGCAGCGTGCAGGGCTTCAAGATTGAGGCCAGTTATGACAACGGCACAAGCTGGGTGACAGAAGGAACCATTGCGGATGGCACAGCGACATCCTATGACCTGTTTGCACTCAAGTGCGGCGTGTCCGCGCTGTTTCGTGTGAGCAGTTATGTGGACACCCCATACCCGCTGACATCACCACCAACAGTTGCTGTCACAGGTAAAACGATACCGTGTGTAAAACCGACACTGCAATCGCCTGCCAATAAAGCCCTGCTCAACACCAGCTCACTCAGTCTGCGCTGGTCAAAACCAGTCCCGACGATTTCCAAGTATGATGTGGATTTATCGACTTCAGCGACATTTACCACCCATGTTGCAGGCTTTCCTCAGACGGCAGTGACAGAATCACTCGACGTGAACGCCCTGCCCAGTGGTACTTATTACTGGAAGGTTCGCACTTCGGCCCCTAAGGTTGGAACTTACAGCGCTGTCGGCTCATTCACGCTTGATAGCTCGGCACCAGCTATTAACTACGGGACGAATAGCACTTTTACGCTCACATGGAACAGGATTACTTGGGCGAGTGGTTATCAGCTTCAGATCGATAACAACAACGATTTCTCTAGTCTTGAATACCAGAATGCAGGACTAAGCGGCAATAATCTTGAATTAACAATTTCAGGAATTGAAGACGATACCTACTACTGGCGCATACGTGCGCGTGATGCGAATGGCATTTGGGGGCAATGGAGTAGCCCAGCAACTTTTGTGCTCGATTCTGGGCATCATTACGGCAGTTAGTTCCATTTAATTTCAGGAAATGTTTCGTTGGCTGGGAGTTGATACTGAGGAAAATTTGCCCCTTTCCCTTCCGTTCGCGGAGTGTTCAGTTCCTGTCGGGGACATAAAAGGTAATGTGAAATAAACATCCAGTTCCGTTTAGGGCTGGATGTTTGATTTCCATCAGCAAGCTCGTTTTTGCGTTTTGCTTGCTCTTACCATTAAGTTGGACAGATCGACATGGCAGTTTTAGCCATCGTCACAATCCTTGACCATTGTGTCAACAGCAACTCCATCGACTGCTTGCCGCAGGATCGCGCCATCATGTCTCATTCTGCCGTTGATGTCGTTTCACAATTTGGGCAATTGTACGAGTATGGAGTGCGAATAGCGGAGTGGAAATACCCACCACTCCAACAACACCCATTATCCCAACGATAATACCATTGCTGACAGTTGCACCGACATTATCAGGTTAACACTCCCTGTTCTTGCTTTCGCCCTTGTCAACTTCAGGGCAACACAAGTTATGTAAATCACACTTCACAATAGCAATTCGGGCATGTGGCGCTCAACAATGGAACAGTAGAAATCATAGATGGGGATGGCAATTTACTGAATGCGTTGTCCGGGAAGCAAGCCGAGTTGCTGGGCACGGATAATTGCTTGAGCGCGATTGGCAACATCGAGTTTGCGATAAATACTAAGGGTATGGGTTTTAACTGTTCCAGCACCAATGAACAATTGCTTGGCAATCTGCGGGTTGGTGAGTCCACCCGCTAGGAGAAGAAGAATTTCACTTTCACGCGGTGTAAGAATTGGGTTCAGTGGAGCCGCCGCTTCATCAGACAAAGCTCGGAATTCGTGCGACACATATGCTTCAACAGCGCGTTTAGAGAGTTCCGATCCCTGTTGCCAGTGTATGTGATAAGAATCGACAACCATTTTGTCCTGCAATTGGAGTTGAAGATGCTCGAAAAGCGACCATTGACGCACCCACCCCAACGCCAAATCTTCGTATGTCAAAACCCACGCCAACAATTCAACAGCCTTTTCCGGTTTGCTTTCTGCGAGTAAGTACACAACAGTCGGAACAATCCAAATGGTCGTCACTGAAGTTACATCGGGATCCGATACGTGGAATAGTTTTTCAAGGTAGCCACGAGCTTCAGCATGATTGCCTAAACCACAGGATAATGCAGCCATTGCCCAATAAAAAAGTTGGAAGCCCATTTTGTCAATTGTATGATGCTTTCCCGATCCACTAATCCGCACGCCCTCAGTATAATCTTCATCAACACAAGCCAAGAGAATGAGCAACGACTGATTATAAGGTTGGAAAATCTGAGGTCGAAGGTTTTCGTTGATCGCTTGCGAGCGATGCACATATGCCCGACAGGCAGCGTAATCGGCTTGAAAAAAAGCAGAAAGAGCTAACAAACTCAAAGCATGAGCAGTCTGCCCGTGATGGCCCGCTTCTGTAGCGACATGGAGAGATTCCTCGATATAAATCTGTCCCTTAATATACTGACTGTTCTTGAGGCAATACGAACCCAGATTGAGCAAGCAGGTAACAAGCGTAGCCCGATTATGGGTGATTCGTGCCAAGGCTAAACTCTGTTCCGTATATGTATTAGCCTCATCAGGTTCGTTGAGGTTGTAGTAAACGTAACCTAGGCGATGCAGAACCCAAGAAACATAGTAAGGATCGTCAACAGCTTCGAATAATTCGAGACTCGCCTGTAAGGATGGCAAAGCTTCAGCGTAGCGCTGCATACCAATGAAGGCAAAAGATTTTATAAGATAGCAGAACGCAGTCTCATATTGATCATTTGCTGCCAGCGCAATTTCCTGAGATTGTTCGATACTGGCGAAAGGCTTTTCGTAGTCCTCCTGATAAACCCAGTGTAAATATCCCCACCGCCGAGCAAGCAAGCGCCCCATAAGGGGTGTATTGATAGCAGAAATCTCAAGCCCCTGTTCAAACATCGCTATAATTTCACGATAACGACTGCGCAAATATCCGAAAAGATACAGACTATCAAGCATAGCGTGCAGGTTTTCTACGTGGCGATTTCTAACCGACCAGTTCCACGCCTGACGGATATTGTCAAAGTTGTCTTCGATCTCTTGTATCACTTTTAACTGTTCAGGTTGTTTCAGCGCTATATCATATAGTTGCATCCGTTGTGCAAAATATTGGCTATATCGTGCAAGGGTTGTCTCTGTATCATCGGATGCTTCCAGTTTTTGTGCACCATATTGGCGGAGCAATTCGTGAATGTCGAAATGGACAGCGGTCGCTGTCTGAATAAGCGATTTCTCCACCAAAGCAATTAACATTGGAAGATCAGCTCCGGCAACCCGCTCTGCCGCTTCATGATCGAAACCACCGCGAAAAATCGAAAGTTTTGCAAATGCCGACTGTTCTTCTTCGCAGAGTAAATTCCACGATTGGTCAAAGACTGCCCGCATACTACGATGCCGTTCTTCGACATTTCGGACAGTTGTCGTGAGAAAATCAAGATTAGATTGTATTTGCGAAGCGATTTGTTCGGCGGAGAGTCCCTTCAGCCATGAAGCCGCCAATTCTAATGCTAATGGAAGCCCTTCAGCAACTTGGCAAATACGAATCACGGCTTTAAAGTTGTCTTCGAGCGAGAAGTTCGGCTGCATCCGCCGAGCATGATACAGAAAAAATTGGACAGCCTCATAATCTTCCAATTTACTCGAATAGACGCTTAACGGCATCTGCATTCCTTTTAATGGATACAACCATTCTTCGCGCAAGTTGAGCGTCTCACGCGATGTCACGAGTACCTTGACATAGGGCGCATTCGCTAGGAGGTCGCTGATAAACGATGCGTTATCGAGCAGATGCTCAAAATTATCCAATACTAAAAGGATCGATTGATTGTGTAAACGCTCGTAGAGCTGCTGCTGTGGAGACATCGCCCCGTAGAACGATATGTCAAGCGCATGAGCAATCGTAGGCACAAGCAGCTCTCCACTGCTCAATGATTGTAAGCCGACAAAATAAATACCGTGTGCGAACAGCGTTTGCGAGACTTCAGCGGCTTGAGCTGCCAATCGCGTTTTGCCACAGCCGCCCGTACCGGTGAGCGTTAGCAAACGACAATCAGGGTTCGCCAGACGGGCACACACATCAGCAAGCGACTGTGTGCGACCGAAAAATGGGCTTGCTTGAACAGGAAATTGAGACACCATAGTTAACCTCGCTAGTCCCAATCCATTTGTAGGAAACGTCTTCACGAATTTTACAGTATAGAGCATGGCTCTCGATACTGCTTGTGAACCTTGCAATTTCCAAAGTGGAGTATCACTGCGGTAGAGGTGACAAACCCAGTTTCAAGGTGGTGACAAACTGGTGACAATTTGAGTCTATCAGGTGGCTCAGGTCGGTCTAATCACTAAAACGACAACGTTTTGCCCCAGCAATTGTAAATTGCGGATCATCTGTTGTACAAAATCACTGGCAATACCCTAATTTAGTGGAGAGAAAGAGAGTCTCTCGGATTGAGATTCAAAAGTGCAAGGAATGGCATAACCCAAAGTCGAATGGCGACGTTTACTTTAGGTTTGTCCCCATACCGTTTTCTAACCCACTACCAACACCATTCTCCAATCCATCGCCTCTTAAGTTAGAGCCAAAACTCAAAAAGAGTTACAAAATGTTCTTCCAAAATGTAACCCATTAGCCCGTCACTTTTGCTATGCTGTCATTGGAGGTTCTGTCAAACCAATTCTCTGTCCAGCTTAATAAATCAGCGAACACCAGAATGCACCAAATCGGCCATTTATAGTTGCAACAATATCAATAGTTGCAACATTTACAACACTTGTGATCTGCATTGGGCTGGCAATAGGCAGCCAACCAGCTTTCAATTGGCACTCGAATGCCGCCGCCACTGCCGCCATTGGACTTGTCACTGTTTTTGCAGCAACCATTACAGCAGCAGATGCATAATCCTTGCCGCGGCAACCGCCACCCGGCATTTCACCGAAACTGCGACAAAAGCTGTTCTGAATCTGACGAATTTGAAGAATCTTGCGAATGGTCATCAGCTAATTGTGGGTTAGCTGCTCATGACGACCCTGAAACCAATCGTGAAGTACCGGTAAACCGGATCAAGTTTGAAGTAAAACGTATTTTTAGCACGCTCCGCTGAGCCCAAAAATGAGCCACCCCGCACAATATAACTGACCGTTGGTGCGGAAGATGGCAATATCCCGTTCGTAGTCGGCGGTTGAGTGATTTGCTTGGTCGAGCACCACTCCCAAACATTACCAGCCATGTCATACACACCAAAGGGACTCACCCCTTGCGGATACTGACCGACAGGTGTCGTGGCTTTAATGCCACTTTCGCTGGTGTTGCAAAGTGTTTTATCAAACTTATTGCCCCACGGATACCGATTGGTAGTGTTCCCTTGGGCGGCACGCTGCCATTGTTGTTCAGTCGGCAGCGCGATTTTATGTCCGGTTTTCACACTCAGCCATAAACAAAATGCTGTGGCTTCGTACCAACAAACATACCCTCTGGGCAGTTCTTTCTTATCCGTGAACTTTGACTCAAGTGGCTTGGGATGACCTTTATGCCACTCACAAGCCTCGTTCGAAAAATTCCACCACTTGTCGTTTACATAACCATCTGGCGCATCGACAAACGCCTGATACTGCTCATTCGTAATGGGGAATTTACTAATCTTGTAGGCATCCACATGGTAAATCACACGCTTACGTTCACGCTCAACAATGACCTCGCCTGCCGGAATATCAACCCACGTTGGTACCGTAGGCATCAAACACATCGCAGCTAACCCTTCCGGGTCATAATCAGGGAAGTCACGTCGAAAATCGTTAAATGCCTTGCAGCCGATATGGAACGTTCGCTGGCGTTTAATCAAAGCCACAATTGGACGATATTCACGCTCCGCATTACGCAGATAAGATTGCTTCTCAAGTGCAGCTTCCGCCTCTTTAATCACGTCGTTGAGATTAATGAATTTGGAGGCGTATCCGCTTTCCTGCGCGGTTTTTAGCAAATAAACCGCGCGGTCAAAATTACCCGCGTCTAAGGCTTCGGCTGCTTCATCAATAACGTTGGCAGCATCAATCGCAGGCGGTTGAACAGCACCTGCTAAAGCGGTCACAGCCGTTGCAACTGTCGCAACCTTTGGTTCACGCTCAGCTAAATGAATGGCGTTGAGTAGCTGCTTAAC
>JACDGI010000253.1 GCA_013821665.1 Anaerolineae bacterium | reverse complement strand
GGATGTAGCAGCCCGTGCTTACAGCCCCCTGATTGTGCAAGTGACTGCCGGTTATCTCGAACTGCGTCGGCACATGTGGTTGTTTAACTCGGACGGTGTACAGGTTGAAGACGACCGCACTTTTACCGAGATGCGCGGCGGCGTAGTTGCTGGTAAGAACGGTACCCTGCAACGTATTAACGAAGGCTTTGGTGGACGTGTCGGGCTGGAACTGCTCGACCGCAATGATGCCCTTGCCAAAATTCAGAAGATGGCCGAAGGCGCGGTTCGTATGTTGGATGCCAAACCCTGCCCCGCTGGTGATATGACGGTCGTCATGTGCAATGGTTGGGGCGGTGTTTTATTCCATGAGGCTTGCGGTCACCAGATGGAAGCCGACTTTATCACCAAAGGCAGCTCAGCTTACACTGGCAAAATCGGTCAGCAGATTGCCAACCCCATCATTACCGCGCTTGATGATGGCACTATCCCCGGTCGGCGTGGCTCCCTTAAATTTGACGACGATGGCACACCCGCACAGCGCACTGTCCTCATCGAGAAAGGCATCCTCAAAGAATATATGTGGGATAAGGTCGAATGCCGCCGTGTCGGACGCGCCACCTCCACCGGAAACGGTCGCCGCGAAAGTTACCGTCACATGCCCATGCCGCGTATGACCAACACCTTCATTGATCAGGGCGAAAGTGATCCTTTGGAGATTATTGAGTCGGTCAAAAAGGGTATTTACATCAAGGGTATGGCTGGCGGACAAGCCGACATTTCACGCGGTGATTATGTTTTTAACGCCACCGAAGCCTATATGATCGAAGACGGTAAACTCACCAGTCCCATTCGTGGCGCGACTGTCTTTGGCAACGGCCCCAAGACGTTGATGGAAATCGACATGGTCGGCAATGATTTAGCGCTCGATCCCGGTCAGGGCATGTGTGGTAAAGGGCAAAACGCCCGTGTGAGCGTTGGGCAGCCAACCATCCGCATCCCGATTGCGACCGTTGGCGGCACCGACGATTCGGCGAATTAACGACATTTATCCAAGGAGAAATGAACCATGACTGATTATTTGGAATTGGCTAAAGAAGTCGTTAAACGTGCCTCCGCCAATAACGTACAAGCCGAGGCCGTCATCACGCAGGATACCGAAACACAGATCAAGGTCAGCAAAGGTGAAGTCGAACAGCTCTCGCAATCCAGTTCGCGTGGTTTGGGAGTGCGTGTGATTGATGGTGGACGCACTGGCTATGCTTATACCTCTGATTTTTCAGAGGATGGTATCGAGCAGACTTGGCGTACAGCCCTTGAACTCGCCGCTGTTGCCACCCCTGATACCAACCGCACCTTGCCTGATTCACAGCCTATAGCCGACGAAGACCTCGAAATTTGGGATGATAAACTCGCTGATATTCCGGCTGCTGACAAAATTGCGCTGCTGCGAGCAGTCGAACAAGCCGCCTTGGATTATGATCCGCGTGTCATCCTGACCGATTTTTGTAATTACGGCGATGCTGTTAGCCATTTTTATCTGGCGAACTCTAAGGGCTTTGCCGGTCAATATGGACGAACCACTGCCTTTGCCTTCCTCGATTCGATTGCTAAGGGCGAAGATGGTGTGATGACCAACGCCTTTGGCATGGGTGCCTCCAACTATTTCAGTGATCTTGACCCCAAAGCCATAGGGGTTGAAGCCAGCGAAAAAGCCGTCAGTTTGTTGGGCGGCAAGCCCGTCTCGACACAGGTAGCAACCGTCGTCTTTGATTATTTTGTCGGGGCGCAGATTTTAGGGGCACTGGCACAGGCGCTCTCAGCCGAAGCATGGCAGAAAAAGCGCTCATTTCTGATGGATAAAATGGGCCAGCAGGTCGGCAGCGATATGGTCACTCTCATGGATAACGGTCGCCTCAAGCGTGGTTTGGCTTCTGCGCCCTTTGATGGTGAAGGTGTGCCGACTTCCGCCACGCGCTTGGTCGATGAAGGTGTCCTGCAAAATCTGACCTACGACAGCTATTCGGCTCAAAAAGCGGGTGTCAAATCCACAGGCAACGCCCAACGCGCCGGACATCGCAGCTTACCCATGTTGGGGCCGAGCAACTTTTACATGCAGCCGGGGAATGTCTCGCGTGAAGAGATCATCGCGGGTGTCGAAAAAGGGCTGTACGTTATCAGCGTCATGCAAACTGGCGGTATTGATCCGATTACCGGCGACTGCTCGATGGGTGCTAACGGCTTATGGATCGAGAACGGTAAAATCGTCGGGCCAGTGGGTGGTGTGACGGTTGCCACCACCCTCAATGATTTCTTGAATAACATCACGCAGGTGGGAAACGATCTACATATGGTGCCCATGTTCGGGACAATCGGCGTGCCGACCCTACGAGTCGATAACGTCATGATAGGTGGTTCAAGTTAAGCGCGACTTTTACTGTAAACCTGCGTATAGTATAGTGTAACGAGTTGTAATCAGGAGATAAGTAAGATGTCTGAAAACGAACAGGTTAACCACAACCCGGAAGTCGAAACGCCGGAAGAAAATCCAAAAAATCCGGTGGAGTCGTTCATTTATCATCAACGTCGTGCGCTGGAACACACCAGCAAAGCCCTCGAAGCGCTGCTGCCGGAAGGTTTCCGCGAACACGGTGCATCCGCCAGCAAAGAGTTCATCAAGAGTTTCCAAGTGCTGGTTGACGCGGCCATCGGTGAGATCGAAAAGGCCACCACCCGTGTCGAGGATGTCGCCGGCGACAAAGACGACGACGATAATGATAAGCCTTCGACCACGGGCAAAACCAAGGTCAAAGTGCAGGTCGAGTAACCCATTACCAGCTTCGTCTGTGCTCCCTCCCCTGCTTGCGGGCTGTCGGCGGACTGAGCTTGCCGCAAGGCAGCCGACGCAGGGTTGGGGTAGGGGTTTCTAAATAACCATGAACAACTTCAATAGGCTGGGTCGGGTATCACGCCGCGCACGTATGGTGGGCTGGGGTATTTTAGTCTTGCTCATTATGGCGCTGCTATTTGCCTTCTTTTTGTCATCTTTGGGGCGGAACGTGTTGCTTGTTTGCTGTGGTGGTGGCATCTTGATCGTCATAGTAGGCATTATCTCCGAGCGTGGAATGCGTCGTCCTCGATAAGTCAAATTTTCCGAACCAAAGTCTAGATTTCTTTTCTAAGAGCTACCCATTTGGCTAGTTTCGGCGCAACTTGTGATACCTACGGGAAACGCCCACGTATAACTTAACAATGTTCATCAGCAATAGGAGTACACAAACGATGTACGGGATGTCTGATCGTAGTGAATGGAATAATCGTGGTGATTGGGGTCGTCGGGGCAGAGGACATCATGGGCCGCATGGTTTCTTCTTCATACCCGTGATTTTGCTGGCGGGTTTCGTATTCTTTGGATTATTCAAGTTCCTGTTCCCATTGATCGTTATCGGTGTGGTGATCGCGGTGGTTAGCGCCAAGATGCGCGGCGGCTTTGGCGGTCGCGGTGGCTGGGGCAATTGGGAAGGTCGCGGACGCGAATTCTGGAACCAACGTTGGAATTGGGAAAACGACTGGAGCGAAAAGCGTAAGCACGACTGGATGAGCGACGAGAAGCCCAAGCGTGATGACAGTGGCGATGAACCCCGTTATACTCGCGCTCCAAACGGCGATTGGGTTGAAATAATCTAGAATATTCAGTCAACAGTTGTCAGTTGACGAAGGGCGGCCAGCGGGTCGCCTTTTTGATTCCAGCAGAAGGTGAATGCGTGGGTATAATCAGCCGATATTCAATATTTTTGCCTATCGACTAAGGATTTCACATGAATTATGAGCCTTTGCCCCTGCCACCACCGCTGCCAGAAAATGTGCTGGAGCGGCGCAAAAATCTACCGGTGAAAGTCGCTCCGGCCACACTGGAAGGCCAGTATGTGCGGCTGGTGCCACTGGATTTAGAAGCCCATACCGATATTTTGTACGGCATTTCTAACGGGTCACCTATTTCCATTGGTGGGCGTTCGGTAGCGGCTTATGATGCCGAGGCGCTCATCTGGCGTTGGATGAACGGTGGGCCATTTGCTAATGCAGACGAGATGCGAACCTATCTGCGCGGCTCGGTGGATGCGCCCAATGGCTTGGCGATGTGCGCCATTGACCTCAAACTGAATACGCCTGTGGGTGTGGCAACCTATATGAATAATTATCCCGAACATCTCAAAGTCGAGTTGGGCAGCATCTGGTACAGCCCGATTGCCCAGCGGACAGGCGCTAACTTAGAGGCCACTTATTTGATGCTCAAACATGCCTTTGAACTCGGCTATCGGCGGCTGGAATGGAAGTGCAACGCGCTCAACGAACGCTCACGGCGGGCGGCACTGCGTATGGGCTTTACGTACGAAGGCATTCAGGAAGCGCACTTTATTGTGAAGGGTCGCAGCCGCGATACGGCATGGTTTCGTATCCTCGACAGCGAATGGGGCGCGGTCAAAGCCAACTTGGAAAGTCTGTTGGAGTATTAATGATTGGGGAATGGCTGCTCGGATGAACAGCCACTTTCTTTTATTCATCTCTAAAAGTAATCGTCGCGGTTACGACCATCATAGCGCCCGGACTTCATACAACAGTTCTTGAAACCGTTTGCCCGATCCGCAAGGGCAGAGATCGTCGCGTCCGAGTTTTTCGATGAGTTCTTTGTCCCCATGAACTATGCGCTGACCTCGCTTGACGCGGGTTTCGGATGGGAAACCCTTGCGCCGCTTGCTCATCGCCTCAAAACAACACCTTGTCGTCGAACGTGTTGTCATCATTGTGGTTGTCCATGATACACCTCCGTTTTGATTAGTCATTGGCGCAGATGATAGCCGAATACGAAGAGCTTGTAAACCTGCTGTGAGCTGTTGTGAGCTTTTAAAATCCAAAAAATAACACTATTGTTTTCAATATATAATCAATTCATATATATGTGGGAGTACCAAGTGATGTTCAAACGCTTATTATTGTGCATAACCATTGTGATTTTGGTATCACAATCCACACCAAACATTGCTTACATGCCCTCTCTTGAAAGCCTATTATCACAAACTGGAAAACCATCATTCATTGATTATATTGATGATGATTCCCACGTTACCAATGATCCGCCCGATATTTGTATGTATGTCAAAGAATATAACATTTGGGAACCAATAGATGAAGATTCTGAGGTTTATCAGAGTATACGCAATACGACAAATGTGCTTATTGATAGCAACACAACTCCTCCTGTGCTGGTTATATCAGACTTAAATCTTATTGCTCATTGTATTAATGGCGATTTGGGAAATTGCATTGGGTCACATGGCGGAATCACAGGAATTTGTTTTGGAGTTGGTGGTCTAGCATTGGGTCAACACATTGCATATGTTGATTTCAAGTCTACGGGGGGTAAACGCTTCTCGTATCTATGGGTATTTGAAATCAAAGAGGATGGGATCATGCCGGAAGTGACAGCTACATCAGCACCATAGTTCTTAACGACGGGTAATCTCGAAGGTTTGTTCAGCGCGAAAAAAGCAAACATCAAACTGTTGGAAGAAATTCATTTGACCGAAAATCACCCGTGTATTATCTGTGTCTGTCCAAGCAAAAATGAGTGGAAACGTTTTATTGATCATCAATTGAGCATTATATCCCTGTAATTTTAGTGCCCTAACATTAGCACTCGACAAGTTACCTCCTAAGCGATCAAGTGGGAGATGATCTTCCCATTTTGCGCCCAAAGCAATGCCAATTGAATATGGGAGAACATTAACCATAGCGCCGGAGTCAACTAATCCATTCACAACCGAATTGCGACCTTTATAAAATAAACTTAACTCTAACATTGGAAAACCAGATAGTCCTGTGTTCTTATCAAATTCATAAGAAAAGCGAACAGACTGTGACATTATGATGAGACTTTCGGCGGATACTCATCGTCTATATCTGATTGTTGAAGGTATTCCCACATCTGTTGCGCAGTTTTCTCTCCACCAATTGGGGAATGTAACGCATATTGAACACCTGATAAAAGCATTGGTACATCATCTAATACTAGGTGTTCTAGCCAATCAGCAAGGACTATTTCGACTGGTGTTCCTAAACGATTTGCAGCATCTTGAGCGCGTTCCAAAACAATTGGTGATAACTCCAATGTTATAGTCTCTGCCATGATTTATTTCTCCTACACTATTCTCCAACCCACATTATACTCAAGAATGCCACAGCCGAAGCGACAAAGCCGATGACTGCGAATACGCCATCACCGTGCGTATAAAAGAGTGTCGATGAGATGAGCAAGCCAGTGAATACGGTCGCGCGGGTCGTGCGCTTCGTTTGTGCCTCTATACGTTGTACTTGTTTGCGATAGGCGGTTGTGGGCGTGACTTTGACATTGAGTTCGCCGCGATCCAACTGCGTCAGGACGTTATCCAACTGCTGCGGCACGATGACGGCACGGCTGAGCAGCATCCGTCCCGTTTCGAGCAGGGCTTGGGGCGCGTTGCCGTTAAACAGCCCGCGTATGATGGGTAAGCCGATAGCATCGCCACCCGCGCTGCCCGTACGCAAAGTTTCGGTCATCATGCGTTGGGCGTAGGGTGCGAGTTCTGACCACGGATTAAAGTGTGGGTCAAGGCTGGTCGCCATACCGCTGAGGATACCCATCGCGCGACCAAGATAGATGAAATCCTGTGGCACTTGGAAGGGCATGGCATAAATCAGATCGTTAAATTCCGCGCCAATGTCACGCGCGTCTTCATAACTGACATTTTTGATGTCGGTCATGCTCATACCCCAAACGGTGTCAAAAGCCGCTCTCGTAGCCTCGACAATGCGTTCAGTGTCGGCATCAGGCATGAGGAAGCCCAACTGTTCGTAGCTCTTGACCAAGCCTTCAGCATCCCGCGTAACAACCGAGGTCAGCGTATTGATGAGTCCTGAAGCAAGCTGCGGTGAGAGTGTGCCGGTCATACCGAAATCTACGAAAATCAGGTAGAAAGGGCGACCTTCTGCGCCGTAATCTCGTGTGCCATTGGCATGAGGCAGCGGATACACAAACAGATTGCCGGGATGTGGATCAGCATGGAAGAAACGATCTTCAAACACCTGTTTGAGATAGCAATCCATAAGGCGCTTGGCAACCGCGTTACGCTTGACACCGGCGGCTTCCAGCGCAGCATAATCGTTGATTTTGATGGTGGTCACATCCTCAATCGTGAGGATGGAATCGGTCGAGTGTTCGGGATAGATTTCAGGGATATAGATCCCCATGTCATCTTTGAATATCTCGGAAAAACGGGCAGCATTACGCGCTTCGTGCTTATAGGAGACTTCTTCCAGCAGTACACGCCCAAATTCCTCGGTGAGTGCGGTCATATCGGCACGGCGGCGAATGAACTGGAATTGATTGGCAATGCGGGCGACAATGCGCAAGGCTGCCAGATCAGTAAAGATAATCTCGCGGATGCCGGGACGCTGAACTTTGACGACGACTTTATCACCGTTGTGCAATTGACCGCGATAGACCTGTCCCAAAGAGGCCGCCGCAATCGGTTTATCAGCCAGCCATTTGTAACGCTTGTCAACCGCACCGAGTTCGCGCTCGATCACCTTACGGATCTCTTTTTGGGGCACACTCGGCACTTCGTCTTGCAAGCCAGCCAGTTCGCGGGTGATTTCTTCGGGCAGTACATCCTCACGCGTCGAGATGAACTGGCCGAGCTTAATCATCACTCCGCCCATAATGATGGCGAAGCCCCGGAAGTCGCGGGCGTATTTGACAAAGCGTCTGTCGCTGCCTGCATCGACTCGATCTTGCCCGATGATCTTGGGCATCAGGTAATACCAGTAGAGGATGTTGGCAAAAAGGCGCGCGGCGAACCATAACGACCGCACAAAGCGCACTTGCATTGCTATAGTGCGACGCGGTGGCAGCGTTTTAGCCTCACGCACATAATCGGGTATTCCCTCGCCTGCTTTTTTTGTAAGCAGGGAGGGAGTTATATCACCATTGGCTGAAACGCGATTTAGAAAGGCTGGTTCGCTGACCGAATAGTCGAGCAGGTCAGATGGCGCGGTGGTTTCATCACGCAGGACACGATAGCTGCCGGTTGCCAGCTTTTCACGCCCGTTGTTTGGATACCCGTTCGTCTTTGATAAATTGGATTCTAAGCTTTGATTGTTCAAACTTTGCATCGCCAATCTCTAAATCCCAGAGGGCGTAGGGCAGTACGATATTGCGGCGGTAAGGGCCAACTCGCAGGGTTAGCTCATCCCGTGAGCGGTACAGATCCATGTCATCTTTATTGGCAAAAGGCAGCGGCACACTGAGGACGAAGCTGCCATCACCATTACTTTCAATGGTGTGGGTTTGTCCATCAAACATTTTCTCGGCTGGATTTTTGTCACCATAAAGGATTTGTGCGAGTTTACGGAGAGTCTCTAAGCCGCCGACTTCTTGCCCGAACATAGGCGCTTTAAGCAGGGGCAGTTCGCCGAAAGCCTCGCCGATAAAGGCCATATTTTCCTGCTGCTTGGCCTTGGCGACATCGAAGTAAGGATCAGTCACTTCCGGCGGTAAGATACGGTTGCAAAGGATAGCATCCGTCGCATAGCCATACAGGTTCAGATAGGTATAAGTCCGCTGGGTCTCTTTGATGACCATCTTCTCCGGATTGACGACCAGACGGATGCTGCTCATTTCCGGATCGGTCAAGAGTTTGCGGACGCTGTCTAGCGTATCAAACAACTGCTCGACCTGTGCGAATGCTGCTTCGTCGGGCATCACATCGCCGCGACGCATGAGTTTGCTAATCGGACGGATGACACGACCGACACCACGCGTCAGCGTCAGGATGCGCTCGAACCACCAGCGCGTAACATCCGGCAGACTGAGCAGGCGCAAAGTTTCGGCAGTCGGGGCAGCATCGACGATCAAGACATCGAATTGGCCTTCTTTGACATACTTATTGATCCAAAGGAGATGTGCACCTTCTTCCAAACCGGGGAGAACGGTCACTTCTTCAGCGACCACATCTTCCACGCCCTGCTTGCTGAAGAGTGCGACCATATACTTCTGGAACAAACCCCAATACTTGTCCATCGAATAGCGGGCATCGACTTCCTGTGCCCACAGGTTCGGATAAATCTCGATGGGTTCAGGGCCAATTGCTTTCTCAAGCGAGTCGCCCAAACTGTGGGCGGTATCGGTGCTGATGACGATGGTTTTTAAGCCCAATTCGGCGCAACGTAAAGCGGTTGCTGCTGAGATGCTGGTTTTGCCAACGCCACCTTTACCGGTGTGTACGATTATACGCATGTGAAACCCTTCACGATCTATGGTTCATATTATACACGAAAGCGAAGAGCGCTCTCCGCTACACTCATATACGTATAATATAGAGCATGGGTTGTATGATTCGAGTTTGATTATGAGCACTTAGCACTATTTCTCAGGTTTGAAAACTCGAACCGAATCGCATTGACAAAATATGAACTCTTGTTCTAAAATAGAAGAGAAGTAAACGCGTTTGCGATCATGGAAGAAACGGCTTGAGTCTCAAAATGCAAATGGCAGCAAAACCCAATGGCAGTCCACTGCCGCCGCCGCCAATTGATCCAACACTTGTATCTTGAAACTTGCCTTTTATGAGTGTGTTGCAATGCACAATTTGCACAGCGGTGGCATTAGCCGAGCAATCCGCTGCATTTGTGTCATTTCAGCGGCATCAGCCGAGCCAACCGCCAACCTAAAATGTCGATTCGGCGGGTTCTCCCGTGCCTCCCGCCATGCAATTCAGCGGAAGGTGTGCAATTTGCGACCGTAGGGAGTGTAATTGCAGAATTTGCGTAACTACTCAGGTAGGGAGAAAAGGAGCAGCATGAAGGGCAGCAGAAAGGGCATCAAGCATGTTGACACCCTGTTTACGAGCGGTTGAGAGGTAGCTACGGATGAGGCAAAAGCAGTCAGCACCCG
>JACDGI010001016.1 GCA_013821665.1 Anaerolineae bacterium | reverse complement strand
GGAATACCGATACCCGTATCTGTCACACTGATCCGCCAATTTTCACCCCCATTTGATAACGAAAGAGAAACTTTTCCATGCTCGGTGAATTTAATGGCATTGCCCAGTAAATTAATGGCGACTTTTGAGATTGCTTCGTCGTCGCCATAGACGGTTTCCGGCAAGTGGGGATCGAGCGTGAGTTCAAAGCCGATATTCTTTTTCTCTGCCAGGATGCCAATCTCGTTCTGCCAGCGCCGAGCTAAGTCTGCGGGTGAGAACGCTTGGTATGCGAGTTCAAGACGACCCGATTCGACACGAGAAAGATCAAGGAAGTCATTGATCAACTGTAACAGACGCTTACTGTTCACATTCACACGGGTAATATAACGCTCGGTTTTCTCATTGAACTCAACCCCACCCATTCTACTGAGCATAATACTGGTAAAGCCTTCGATGGCGTTCATTGGTGTGCGCAGTTCATGAGACATGGTCGAAAGAAATTCCGATTTGAGACGTGAATTCTCCTCTGCCAGTCGTTTAGCAGCTTGTAAGTCTTTGATAAGGTGGGTTCGTTCAGTATCATGCTTTTGAATATCATCGAGCATATTGTTAAAGGCCAGAGCCAATTGGCCAATTTCGTTCTGGCTATTAATCGCTGCTCGGGTTGATAAATCACCCCCGGAAATGCGTTTGGCCACGTCAGTCAGACGGCGTAACGGGCCAATAATCGAGCGGCTCAATACGAGGGCGAGCAACGCGCTTCCAACCGCCGCCAAGAACGCAGTAATCAGGCCATGATCACGCGCTGAGTTCATCTTAATTTGTAGGGGAGCGGTAGATAAACCGATGCTGATTGCGCCCAAGCGCTGCCTGCCGACAATTGCCGATTTCCCGGCAATTAACTGCTCTGGTTGCCAGTCGAACACCACATCATTGCTCGCCACCAGTTGCTTGCCGACTGGATCTGCTTCCGGCTGGAACACACTTGATGTGTCATAAGCATCAGCTACCACACGCCCCTCACGGTCGTACACGCGCCCGAAGGTCACCAACCGGTACGTGCCCAGGTTGCTGGTGATGCTCTGCAAGGCAGTGGCATTCAAAGTATAAAGGTCATCTACCTGAGCTGCGATGAGCGTGTTCAGTACCAGTTCGGCTTGCTGTTGCAGTTCAGTACGGAAGTTCTGTTGTTCACGCTGGATCGATAAGAGGGTGAGGCCCACGACCACCAGCACCACCAGCACAATAATGCTTAAGGTCAGCTTGACCGTCAGCGACCATTGTCTCCATTTGAGCATTTGCATGACGCTTATCCGCCCTTGACGAGATTATACAATTGTCGTATGCGGGCGAGCGCTGAGTCTGCGCCGCCGGGGAATTCGTCAAACCGCGCGGTTTTTTCGAACTTCACCAAAATCGCTTTGCCTTCGTCCGTCTGATTGATTCCGATTAGCAAGTTTTTGATGGCATCCACCATTTCGGGGGCCAGGGTGCTCCGCACAGCAGCCATAGCCCGTGGAAGTTTTTCGGTCTGCGCCACTATGGTCATGTTTTTGCGATCAGCCTCAGGAATATCATTGTAGACTTGCAGGCCAATGGCCCCCGCCGCGACCTTACCGCTGAGAACCCACTGGATCGTATTTTCGTCGCTGTGGGTAAATACATAGCCAATCTCGTCTTTTGTAACTTGGGCATCGGGTGTAGTCTGCAAGACTGTTTTTATTCCGGCATCGGCGAGGTAGGCGCGTGGCAGCATATAGGCTGAGGTCGACGCGTCGCTATCCATGCCAACGGTATGACCCTTTAAGTCTTGGATGGTGTTTATACCACTGCTGATATTCGCGATGAAAACGGTATTGTATTCTGCGATACCACTTTTCCATCGTCGCAAAATCGGTTTTGCGCCGGTGGTATCGGCCATGATCATGACCGGATAGACACTATCGAAGAAGAGATCCACATCGCCCGACTTGAGCCATCTAGCCAAGGTGTCAAGATCGGGAGCTACTTTCACCTGCCCCTCAGTAATGCCGAACTGGCTTAGATTGGCAGCCAAGTAGTCCGCCAGCGGCTGAAAGGCATCAATGGTCTTAGCAGGATCGCTGGCGAC
>JACDGI010000252.1 GCA_013821665.1 Anaerolineae bacterium | reverse complement strand
TCCTTGATGCGGATCACATGCATGTAATGGGCTTCGAGACATTCCATCCATTCATCTGCAAAGATATTTTCAGCCATAGATGTTGACCTGTCGGGCTAACTTCAGCAATGATTTTTAGTTTACAGCCAAAATTTGGGCACTGCCAGATGATATATGGCGATCCTTATAGGCCAAGGCGGAACTGCTCATAGCCGCTGGAATGAACCTCAAATGACTGCTTAAACGCCGGAATATCCACCTGTATACCAAAGCGCTGCCGCAGGCTGCTTGCCAATGCGCTGGCGGCTTCCTGTTCCCCATGTACCAAGAAAGTACGGCGTGGCATACGTGACATCGGCGCGACCCATCCCAACAATTCTTCGTGGTCGGCATGACCGCTGAACCCATTCAAGACTTCGACTTGAGCATTCACATGATACTTTTCGCCAAATATATTGACGATTTTCTCCCCATCGACCAAACGGCGACCCAGCGTGTCCGGTGCTTGCCAACCCACAATCATGACGGTAGTGCGACGATCTTCAATGTTATTTTTGAGATGATGCAGAATGCGTCCAGTTTCCGCCATGCCGCTGGCACTGATAATAATCGCTGGTTCCAGTAAGAAGTTGAGCCGCTTGCTATCCTCCAGCGAACGCGTATAGTGTAAATCTTCAAAGCCGAATGGATCACGTTTGCCACCACTTTGCATGACAAATTGCTGAGTCTCGGCATCGAAGCACTCAGGATGTGTGCGGAAAACATCGGTTGTGTTAACTGCTAATGGACTATCGACGTAAATCGGCAGATGCGGAATATCGCCCTTAGCGGCTAATTGGTTGAGGCTGTAAACCAACTGTTGGGTACGGCCTACTGCAAAAGCCGGAATAATAATCTTTCCACCGCGTCGATAGGTATTGTTAATAATGCGCTCAAGCTCTTTCTCAGCGTCGAGATATGGCTCGTGTGAGCGTCCGCCATAAGTACTTTCCATAATGAGGATGTCCGCGAATTCGGGCGATTTGGGGTCGCGAATGATCGGAATACCTTTGCGACCAATATCACCGCTGAAAACAACCCGAATCGTCTTTCCTTCTTGCTTATCCTCTATATCCAGCACCACCGATGCGCTGCCCAACATATGCCCGGCATCAATGAATGTCAGGATGATTCCGGGGGCAATCAAACGCGGACGATCATAACTTTGGGATGTGAAATGGTTCAAACTGGCGGCTGCATCAGCCTGTGTATAAATAGGTTCGACCAGTGTTTCACCGCGCTTCTTTTTCCGTTTATTGACGAACTCCACATCCCGTTCTTGGATATGTCCGCTGTCCATGAGCATGACACCGCACAAATCACGCGTGGCATGGGTGCAAATAACATCCCCTTTGAACCCTGATTTGACGAGATTTGGGATATTCCCAGCATGATCGGTATGCGCGTGGGATAGGATCAGGGCATCCACTTTACTGGCATCGAATGGCAAGTGCCGGTTGCGCTCGTCAGCTTCGGCACGTTTACCTTGATACAAACCGCAGTCCAACAACAGGCGTAATCCGTTGACTTCGATCATGTGTTGGGAGCCGGTAACTGTTTGAGCCGCGCCATAAAAGGTAATTTGCATGATGATGTCCCGTATCAAATAATGAAAATAATACAGAACTTAACGCAAACTCTTGAGGAATGAAAGACAAGTCGTGACTATCTAACATGAAAAGAACCGGAATAAACCAGTTCTTAACCTAATGTCGCTGCTTTTGTAATGGTCAGGATGTAAAACGTGCCCTAATCTGAGTATCTACAACCCCTCAGATCGCAAGCGAACCATAAGTGTAACGATTTCCTCACCATACATCGCTAGTCGCCACGGGCCAATGCCCCGAATGCCTTGAAGCCCATCCAGTGTCATCGGAGCTTTGATGGCTAATCCCCATAGCGCATCCTTCGATATAATCACGTCTGACTCGACCCCGCGTGATTCTGCACGCTCGCGCCGCCAGTCACGCAAGGCGGTAAAGCGTTCTGCAACCACCGGATCAACATCAGAGGTTCGGCGTGGTCGGCGCGGCAGTTGAGTTCGATTACCGCGCTCAATCGCTTGCAGTAATTCTTGAGCATAGCGGTGCGCGATGGCGACAGGCACTCCCTTCACCCGCTCGACCTCATTGGCATTTCGTGGGGAAGCCTCGGCAATAGCCAACAGCATCTTGTCGGTGAATACCTTAAAGGGTGGGCAATCGCGCTCCTTTGCCAGATCTTCGCGCAGCAGATAAATCTCCCTTAGGACAGCCGACTGGCGACGATCCAAGCCCGCCGGAGTAGCCATGCGCCAATAACCGTCAGGATCAAAAGTATGCTCCAGCGGTGCCACTTCAGACGCTTCCGTAAATGTTTCCAGCGCTTCTTCAGTACGACCATGTTGGGCTAGAAGTTCAGTCAGTTTGTCGCGCAAAATAGGCAAATAATGCGTATCCATTTGAGCGTAAAGCAGCCCTTCATCGGTCAAGGGACGCTGCCCCCAGTCGTCACGCTGGTGGCTTTTATCCGCGTCCACGCCGCAGTATTCGCTCAGTAAGCGACTCAATCCAAGCGCCTTCACACCACATATTCGCGCGGCAACCATCGTGTCGAACAAATTCACCAGCGAAAAACCATATTCGCGTTTGAGACACATCAAATCATATTCAGCCGCATGAAAAACCTTTTCAATTTTAGGGTTGGTCAGCAGTTCCCCCAAAGGACTCATGTCGGCAATCCGCAATGGATCAATAATGTAATCTTGGGTACGGGTCGATAACTGAATCAAACACACACGCTCTTGATAGGCATATAAGCTGTTGGATTCGGTGTCGATAGCGAGCAAACTCTCCGTTCGCAATTTTTTGACAAGCTGTTTGAGGTTTTTGTCATGCTCAACGTAAAGCGCAGGTGGAAACGGCCAATCCATAGATAAAACTACAACTTTCGCTGCCAAAAAACAGGTCTATTGGGATGATCTCAATTGGGACAATACCAACTATAAAAGCATCAGGAGGTGTCTTCAAGGGCAAACCCGTTCCGTTTAATACCATAGTACCAACAAGCAACTGATGTTCCGTTCATGCAAAATAGATGTAACCCTACGCAAGACCTTCGCACGACCAAGGCTAATCTTGAAATTCAACATAAGTTTATTTTGACTTGATTGTGGGATTGTGATATATTTTACATACGGTGAAGCCCCGCACCTACGATCTGATTCCTTACCAGCAAAGTAAACTATTTTCTTCGTAAAAGAGAGATGTGTTTTTTTGCTGAATTGCGCTAAACTATCGCCTGTTTTTAGGTAAGACGTTTGAGGAGTGCCGAGATGGCTACAGCAAGTGTAACAAAAGCGCAGGCAGACAAGCCGATACAGACGCAAACTGCCGTTGATGTAAGCGCACCTACCCGGCGTGAATTTTTATATTACATCTGGGGTGCTTCCATCGCCTTGGTTGTGGGTGAAGCAACCGCTGGCTTAATATGGTTCGCGCTGCCACGCTTTAGAGCGGGTGAGTTCGGTGGTATTTTCACCTATTTGGCAAAGGATCTGCCGGAACAGGGTGCTGCACCACTGCACGTCCCTTCTGCACGTTTCTGGATTTCCAACACCAATAAGGATGGCAAAAATCAAGAGGGCTTTATTGCACTCTACGGTGTTTGCACACACCTTGGTTGCCTACCCAACTGGGTGCAGACCAATTATCGTTTTGAGTGCCCGTGCCACGGTTCGAAATACCAGCTCGACGGTCACTGGATTGAAGGCCCTGCACCGCGCAGCCTTGACCGCTTCAAGACGGTCATTACCTTTGAAGATGGAACGACTGCCACCACCAATGCTGCCGGTGATCCTATCCCGCTGAATGGGAAAAAGATTTTGAAAGTGGATATTAATACGGGCGCACGCATTCTACGCGGCGGTCACGTATAAGGTTTCTCAGTACTTAATTTCGTTCGGCCCTTTGAACTGAACGTGGAGCGTCTTATGTCAGTATTGCCTTTTCCGTCTTTTCTAGATGACGTAAAAGAAAAAGGTCTTAAGAAGGCCGTCTTTGAACTCGTCGATGAATCGGTGGAACGTTTTACAGCCGGTTTGAATATTCAGGATATCCGCGAGGCTATGCGCGGTGAACCTGCCAGCCGTAAGCCAAATCCGCGCTTGCAACCTCACGCGGATGGTTTCTGGCTGCATATGCGTCCCAGCTATTTTCACGCGGATATGACCGGTCTCTATCCAGAATTCCGTTTGGGCTGGCTGTCGACCTATCTCGTGTTTTTTGAAACCATAACCGGTATTCTGCTGATGGTGTGGTACACCCCGTCACCGGATGTCGCTTATACCAACATGCTTGCCATGCTGAGCAATGTGCCGATGGGCCAGCTTGTTCGCGATATGCACCGTTTAGGCGCGGAAGCGATGGTGCTAATCGTTTCGCTGCATATGGCTCGAACGTTCTTCACCGGATCCTATAAAAAGCCGCGACAATTTACGTGGTTCTCCGGTTTACTCCTGCTGGCAATCACCGGCTTCCTGAGCTTCAGTGGATATTTGCTCCCGTGGGATCAGTTGGCACTGTGGGCTGTTACCATCGGTGCGTCGATGATCGAAGCGACCCCGCCGCAGATCGTCGGTAACAACTTGAACTTGCTGCTACGCGGTGGGCCGGACATCGGTGCCAACGGTATCTTGCGCTTCTATTTGCTGCATGTGCTGGCACTACCCGCGCTGCTGTTCGTCTTCACAGGCGTCCATTATTACAAAGTGATCGTGCATGGTCACAGCTTGCCGCCGAAGAAGGAAAACATCGGCGAAGATACCGCCAAGCGTGTTCCGCTGGATAAGCGTGTTTACTTCACACCGGATGTTCTCACCAGTGAAATCATGTGGATCGGTGTAACGACGCTTATTTTTGTCATCCTCTGTATCTGGTTCTATCACGCGCCGCTTGAACTTCATGCTGATCCGCAGGTTACGCCGCTGGGGACAACCGCCCCGTGGTACTTCCTCTGGATTCAGGGCGCATTAAAACTCGGCGATAAAGTGTTCTTCGGTATCATTTTCCCGACGATTATTCTCGGTGTACTGGCCGTTTGGCCGTACCTCGATGTAACACCCAGCCGCCGTTTTGCAGATCGACGCTTTGCGATCACCTTCTTCCTTGCTTTGATCTCATTCATCACCTGCTTGAGCTATATGGGCTTATCGAAGTTCGGTGTAGAAACATCGCCCGATACGGAAATCCTGCACGAGTTACTGTTTCCGCCGCAGCACGAACATGTGGGCGCGTTACTGCCTATACCCTATGATCAACTTGTACCGGGTATGTATATTACGCGGCAAATCGAGGGCGATCCGACAGATGCAGCCAATATCGTAACCGCATTTAGTCAGGAAATCGCGCAGCCCTACGACGGTACCATTATTTCGCCCGCCTATACCACCGGTGTAGCGAACGCCAAGAAGACTGTGGCTGATGGTTTGCTTGATGTCCTCACTGACCAAAAACTGGCTGTGAGCGCGACAGGCTTCAAACCTGTGCCAAGTGACGCACCCGAACTGCTCAAGGTACTGCATATTTTTGATGATGATGTTGAAGCCAACACCGGTTATCTGGTAAATGGTTGGGGCGCGATTATCATCACTCAGAATCAGAATAATCTGAAGCGAGCCGATTTGGTAATTAGTTGGAATGAAGTACAGGTAGAAGGTGGTAAGCCCAAGTTGGATGCCAACGGCAAGCCTATTCTGGCGCTCGACCCGAATGGCAAACCGATTGTGCTCTATAAAACGGATCATGTGTTCATCCACAAGGACTCGTTGTACTTCCCGGGCTAAAAAAGCATAAAAAGGGCGCTTGAGTAAGCGCCCTTTATCAATCATTAACCAATACCTCTTTGGTTGTACTCAGGAATAATTGAATATGTTTGAACGAATGCTTGTAGGAAAAATTGAGAACCGTATCACTGTTGGATTAATCTCCTTCATGTTGATCATTGTGTTTCTGGGCTGGGCAGCGATCAACGAAGGCGGGCGTATGGCAGCCTTCCAGCAGATGGAAAACGCGCGTTCAATTGAGCAAGGCGCGACGCTTTTCGCCTCCAACTGCACGAGCTGCCACGGTATGGACGGGCGAGGTTTGGCTGGTAAAGCACCGGGTTTAAACAACCCTATGCTCTTTGGTCATGACTTCTTTCCTGATGTGACCAAGCAAATCAGCGACTTGAATGATGAGGCGAAGAACCTGACCGCCGAAAACAATACGGCAGGAACAACCGATGCCCGCAAAACTGAAATCACAGCACGCCTCGCTGAAATCACTAAAACGATTTCCGATTTGGATGCCAAGCGTACTGCGGATGTTCAGGCAGCCGTGGCTAAAGGCTATGATCCCACAGGCGTAAAATATGATCGTCTGCAAGAACTTGGTTGGGGTGGTACGGTTGATAATTTCATCCTCACCACGCTCATTCATGGCCGTCCGGTTAGTGGCAACTACTGGCCTCAGGCGATGCCTGCATGGTCACAAACAGCCGGTGGCCCTCTGCGTACCGACCAGTTACAGAATATCGTGAATTACATCAAGAACTTTGATAAGGGTGATAACTGGACGCTGGATGATCTGTATGCAGTTAATCAGTTCCCGATTTTGCCGAAAGATCCTGCGCCTTATATTGCCCAAATTAATGGGCTTATTGCTAGTGGCGGGGATCCAAATAAGATCAAGCCGGTTGGCAAAGATGTAAAAGCAATTGCTGTGGAAATAGCTAAACTCACGGGTGATCCAGCAAAGGGCGAACAACTCTATCACGGAAAAACAAACGCTGCTTTAGCTGGTGGTGTTCTGCCTTGCGGAAGCTGTCACGGTCAAAGTTCTACTGTGGTTGGTCCTATGACCGACGGAACTTATACTCGTGCGACCAATGAACGGCTTAAAGTACCTCAATTTACGGGATTCACCCCTGAGGAATATCTCATCGATAGCATCGTTAATCCGAGCGATTACATTGTTCCCGGCTTTACGGATCTGATGCCTAAGAACTTTGGTACTGAATTGCTTAATGCTCAGGATTTAGCGGACATCATCGCCTACCTGAAGACGATGAATCAGTAATTCTCACTTAAGTTCACATGCAGTCCAAACCCTCGGTGATGAACCGGGGGTTTTTTTGTGCCTTGTATCGATACTTTCAAGTGGTGTAGCATCATTCAAGCTGGTTCAAATCGTCATAATACATTCATTGGCGACTGGCGGAAATGGAGTCGACTTGATCTTTAAACAATCTACCACAACAGGATTGCTTGCCTTGATTGGAGTCATTCTCATCAGTGTCGGTTTGGTGGCGGCACAGGAAACGGCTATCCCTAGCCCGACTCCCGCGATACCAACGGGTACACCCTCACCGGTTGAGCTAAGCTGTGATCCGACTGTACTGATGAAACAGCAAGCCGATTTAGCCGCACAATTGGCAACACTAAAACTCGATACCAGTACGGATGCCGGTCAATCCCTTGATAAACTGTTCAAAGTTGGCGAGGCTTATCAAGAATTGGCGCTGAGCTGTGGCTATATTCCAGCGGATGCCGCTACGCGCACCGTTGGCAATGATGTGGCACGCATTCTAAAAACGCTGGATACGGTTTCGGGCGATCCGATCAATGGGCAAGTACTATATAACGGCGATTTAGGATGCTCCGGCTGCCATCTCGGTGACGCGCCGATTGCCCCGCCCACAGAGGGAACTTATACCCGCATTGAAGAAGTACGCCTTAAAGATCCACTGTTGGCAGGTTACACACCGGAACAATATCTGGTGGAAAGCATTGTCCAGCCAGCCCATTACCTCGTGCCGAATTACAAAAACGTCATGATCAACAATTTTGGTGATCGTCTGACACTCCAAGATCTGGCAGATTTAATTGCCTTTCTGGAAAGTCAGGATAGCTAAAGACGAAATGGTTTGGCTGCGGTACAATAGACTTATAAAGCATATTCACAGGTGTTCAGGCGCGGGATGGCGCTTGATCAAACGAGGAGACAAATGATGCTGCGCCTGAAACATGTATTGTTAATGACCGCTCTATTGGTTTGCCTGACAGCGCTGCCAGTACTGGCGCAAGATACAACGACTGCTGCTCCGGATACCAGTGGGCCAACCGGTATCACCACTCTGGTTATTCTGGCAGGACTTGGTGCGATGTTTGCGGTTGGCGGCCTGATTTATATGAAAGAGAATGGCAAAAACGGCAAAGAAGTCGATTGAAATAAACACTCAAAAATAACGACTGCGGCCTAATCCGCCTTAAAGCAATCACAATCCGAATAAACGCATGAGAGTTTAGCCCGAAGAGTTGCGATTCTACGGGCTTTTTTGTAAGATTTTTCACAAGATACAAATTGATGTGACAAACAGCCTGTTTAATATGGACAAAACGCAACAATCTGTAACTTCCAAAACGATAAATGGTACCATTGCAAGACCAATGTAAGTGAAAGGGCGCGTTATGGCTGAAGCCACTTGGGAAAAACCGCAGCATTTAACACTGCCGGTAACACGGATCGGCGGCGGACGCTGGAAATTTTTGATTGGTGGATTGCTCATTCTGTCGGCAGTCGCCTATTTGATTATTAGCAGCACCACGGCTGGCGGACTGTACTTCATCACCGTCAAAGACCTGCTAAATAATTCGCAGTATGTCAACAAAACCATCCGTATATCGGGTGCGGTGATTGGCAGCACGATTCAATACGACGAGAAAAATCTGGTCATGGATTTCTCCATCGCCAACATTCCTGCCGACTATACTAATTTATCAAAAGCACTGTATGAGTCGGTCAATGATCCTAGGAGCATTCGCGTACCCGTGCATATCGTCGGGCAAGTGAAGCCGGATTTACTGAAACACGAGGCGCAAGCCATTCTCACCGGTTCACTGGATAAGAACGGTGTATTCCAAGCAACCGAACTGCTGTTGAAATGTCCGACCAAATTCCAAGATGCCAATCCCGGTCAGACTATTGTTCAGCCGAGTGCATAAATCATGCTGGCTGAACTTGGACTCATTACAACTTTTCTCGCATTTGTCGCTGCGCTCTATGCGATTTGCGCCTCGGTTTATGCTGGACGTAAACATTCCGATAGTGTACTCATCAGTGCGCGTAACGCCGCCTTATTGACTTTTCCGCTGTTATTGACATCAGCCCTTTCTCTGTGGTTAGGGCTGGTTAATGGCGTGTACCAGATGAGCTATGTGTGGACGGTGAGCAGTCCCGCCACGCCCACTTTTTACCGCATTACAGCACTTTGGGGATCACAAAAAGGTTCGCTGCTCTTTTGGACGCTGCTGATGAGTCTGTTCGCGTTCGGCGCATTGGTCTTTAACTGGCGCAGTCACAAGCGCTTAATGCCCTACGTAATTGCTTATTTGATGGCCGTCCTCGGCTTCTTCCTCATTTTGGTGTTGTTCTACGAAAATCCATTTACACGTTGGTGGTTGTGGCCCGGTAAAGATGTGGCGTGGAACGAAACATCACTCACGGCACAACAAAAGACCACACTCAACAACGTCTTAACCGAACTCAGTGCCGATACCACTGATAATATTGGTGGCACGAATTCGGGCGTTTCGGCAGTAAGCTGTGTCGATGACGGACGTGCTACCCTAGTACGCGATGCTCTCACAAAAGCGGGCATTACCGCTGTCATCCAAACACCTTACACTGATTGTATCGAGGAAGCCGCACTCATCCCGGCCAATGGTCGAGCGCCTGACCCGCAGCGACTGGCTGATACCGCCAAAGGTTTGAACCCGCTGCTGCGACACATCGGCATGATTATCCATCCACCGATGCTCTATTTGGGTTTCGTGGGCATGGTTATCCCCTTCGCCTTTGCGATGGCGGCTTTAGCATCCGGTGATCTCTCGACCAATTGGATTAAAGCCTCTCGCCGTTGGGCGCTCATCGCGTGGTTATTCCTCAGTCTAGGGTTAATGC
>JACDGI010001015.1 GCA_013821665.1 Anaerolineae bacterium | reverse complement strand
AGTGATGATTTACAGGATCCATTTGCGCCGCCAATCAACATAAATTGTCCGGCTTCGAGCGTGAAATTTAATGCGTCAAAAACCGCAATCTCACGCTGGAGATGATCAATATAAAAATGCTTACTCAACCCCTCGACCTGTAATAAGGGCATTCCGATTCCTCTTGTGTTATAGCTTGGCGTGTACCAACTGTTGGGTATAAGCCGCTTGTGGATCTTCTAGAATTTGGTCGGTCAAACCCTGTTCGACCACACGACCGTTGCGCATGACCACCACGCGATCCGCCAACGTGCGAATGATGCCAAGGTCATGCGAGACAATAATCATGGTGATGCTGCGTTCGCGTTGCAGCCGTTTGAGCGTATCCAAGACGAGGGCTTGCACCGAGACATCTAAGCCTGTGGTCGGCTCATCTAACAAAAGAAGCGCAGGTTTGAGCGCCAAGGCCTTCGCCAACTGGACGCGCTGCTGCATTCCGCCAGAAAGGACACGCGGCGGATCATCCATACGGTTCAGCGGGAACTCGGACACGGCAAGCGATTCACGGGCCGCCTCACGCAGCGTCTCAAATGTACGTTCGCCTGTCAGCAGCAGCCGTTCCGCCACATTACCGCTGCTGGTAAAACGCATCCGCAATCCGAGATGTGGATTCTGGTAGACCACGCCGATGTTGAAAATTTGTGCCTCACGCTTGGCAAAGCGATCCAGTTGGAACAAATCTTGATTTTCCAGCTTCGGCACATCCAGAAAATAAGAACCACTGTCGGCGTTCTCTTCTAGATTGAGCAGACGCAGCACAGTTGATTTGCCTGAACCGGATTCGCCAACGATGCCCATCACCTCGCCTGGGTAGGCTTCGATGTTCACATCTTGGACTGCCACAATCCGTCCATAGCGTTTGTTCAAGCTGCTCGCCCGCACCAGCGGACGGCGGGTCAACAGGCGCGGTGCATCAAGCGTGGTGGGCGCGGGGTTTGAGATAACCTGCATGGTAGAAGTTTCCTTGATTGTCATAGTAAGTCTTGCCGAGTGTTTCAGGCTGTTCGGCTAGTTTTCCGGCATAGCCGCTGTCCGAAAGTTCATATTGGGAGGTGCCATCAGCCTGTGGCAGTTCATTCATAAATTTGTTGGTGACTCCCGTTGTCCGGCACATCCAGCCTTCTTGATCTTCCACCTCGAAGGGCACATCACTAAATTCCAGTGGATAAACATTGGTGTAAGGTGGCACGGCATACAACCGTTTTTCGCGTCCGGCAGATAGGAGTGTCAAGTTCGCGGCTTGATGAAGTTTGGCATTGTCCCAACGTGGGATTGGGCTGGGGCTGATGATGTAACGTCCATTGACCAGCGCCGGATAACTCGCACCTTGCACATACTGCTTATAGCGCACGAGTTGTTCGTACAAGAGCAGCCACAATTGGGCGTAATCGGCATCCGCGTGCATCTCGTGGGCTTTGGAAATATCGGATTGCACACCGCGCAACGGTTCAGGATCAGGCACTTGTAAAACCAACGCCTGATTTTCGCCTAAGATTTCTTCGGGGATGCGGTGGCGACTTTGTAAGATGGTAGCTTTAAGCGCATCAGTCGTGGTGGCTGCACCCGACATACGGGTGATGAAGCGTCTTAGGTTAGCCGCGTTGACCGAGTCATCCGCGCCTTGGTCGATGACCTTCACCACACTTTCCGGCCCAACCAGACTGAGTGAGACTTGTAAGCCGCCGGTTCCCCAACCGCGTGCAATTGGTAGTTCACGGCTGGCGTAAGGCACTTGATAACCGGGGATGGCAATAGCCTTGAGCATACGCCGCCGCAGTTCTCGCTTGGCATAAGAGTCGAGGAAGCCGTAACTGTAATCCTGTCGTTCGGGTGCTAAATCTTGGAGTGTCATGATTGTGCCTCTGCGACAGGTGCTTCCGGTTGTGGTTGATCATCTTTCTCGTTGAAGGTGGCGATGACTTTGCGCACCGAGTCAAGGCTGCTGGCAAAGGTCACATAATGCGGCAACTTGAAGTGAATGCAAAAGCCGGATGCTTCGACAGGTTCGGTGTGGTACATCACAAATTCTTCGGTGTGAGCTGGATGAGGATCATGGC
>JACDGI010001014.1 GCA_013821665.1 Anaerolineae bacterium | reverse complement strand
GAGCTATTTATCACCGGTAACGATGGTGACGACACGCTGATTTTTAACTTCACCGTTCCCGACAAGGCCACACTTGATACACTTAGTAAACAAATTGCCGCTGCTCATCCGTCAATGGGTTCATTGACCTTCAATGGTCAGATTTTTGACTGGGAGAATTTTGAGCATCTGGAAAATAAGGTGGTATTGCAAGGCTCAAAAGATGCGGTTGTTGTTACGGCGGGCGGTAAAACTCTTGCCGTGATTGATCCCAGCAGCGCGGCGATCTACTGTGCCGCCGGAAAGCTCGTTGCTGTCGGCTTAGATAACAGCAAGCGAGCCGAATGGCTGTTCACGGTCAAAAGTGCGGATTTGAAATCGGGACTCGCGCGTGCAACTTCTAGTAAGGCAGCGATAATCGTCACGCAAGCCGCCGGACAAACGCTGTCGGCACTGCCTTCGGATACATTCAAACTGACCGACTCATTAGGACGCTATTCATTGACCTTCACTGGTGATACCTGCACCTAATTCCTCAATCAAAATAATGATTTAACTCCCCTCTGTATGAAGTGGTTCACGAGACGACACTTTTTGAAACGACAAAAACTTTCCCTTAAAAAGAATTGTTTCCCTCGCCAATGCTAATGGTAGAAATGGTACGCGGTGGCATTAGCCGAACCTTTCGCGGCATTTGTGTCATTTCAGCGATTTGAACCGGGTTTCCCGCCGACACAAAAATGCCATTCGGCGTGGCATCATCCATGTCGATGATGTCCAAGTCTGGAGTTTGGATAACAACACGCCCTATTCATCGGGGATCATGCCAAAGCGATAAAAAGACCAATCGCGCTGATTGGTCTTTTTTGTTACTCAGCCCTGATCCTACAATTTGTATTCAAGGGCACGGGCAACCATTTCGGCTCGCGATTTGGCATTCAGTTTGTCAAAAATGCGCCGAATATGGGTGGCAACGGTGCAGGGACTAATATTCAGTAGGATGGCAATGGACTTGTTGGGAAAGCCCTTTGCGACAAGGTGAATAATTTCTTGCTCCCGTGGGCTGAGTCGATATTTCAAACCAGATGTTTCCGCCCATGTCCGCGTGAGCCGATAGTGAAAACCATCCATTTCCAGATCAAGAACGGTTTCTGCAACGGTTGGCAACTGATCATTCGCGGTTACGCCCACCATCCCGTTACACTGAAGTAACTGTTGGAGCAACCATTCCACGCTTTCATAGGTTGTAGCGCCAAAAACAAAGTCTTCAACGAGCATCTGCGGTTGCATCATTAAAAATCCTTATCACTTTATGAACTTGCTGAACCAACTACTTCTATAAATACGCCCTCAATCTAATAAACGTCGTTTTTGGATTTTTATCACAATCAATACTGACTTTTACCCCCCAAACTCCGTCATCCATTTGCAGTACCTTGAATGAGTGTCACAGAAAACAATGACTGTTGGCATGGATGAAGCTGGCATAAATTATTGGCGAATGGCGGATAAATCTTCGGGAAGACGGTTCGTTTATCAAAAAACAATTTAATTGCTTCTGTGCATGACCTTACGAGGCAATCCGTGTGAATTTTCTATGCATCGGCGTGACACAGCCTGATGCTGGTAATGGCTTTTGTTCTACTTAACACTATAGAGGGGATTGATGACATGAAAAACGGTAACGATATGAGTGATACTAGTCGAAATCTGTATGGCTCGATCAAGGGGAGTGTTCAAATCCAGCGCAATAAATATGGCAATGATGATGTACTGACCTTGTGCTGTATCAAGGTCAATCTGTTTGATGCGGATAAACAATGGGTGGCTGAAGAAACTACCGATGATAACGGCAAATTTGCCTTTATCGGAATTCCTCTGAAGGAATACACGGTGGTTTTTCCAGAGTTAATCAACTATCAAAATCAGTCTTTCCTTCCGCAGGGCAGTCGATTCCAGCATGAATTCAAGATCGCACTATCGCATGAGCAAATGCTGGTGGATAAGGTGAATATCCATTACATCCTTCCACAAACCAGTGTGATGCAAGGTTATCCTCAGAACACGGATGACCAAACCGTTTTGGGGATTAATGCCTAAGGTATTGGATTAGCTCAA
>JACDGI010000251.1 GCA_013821665.1 Anaerolineae bacterium | reverse complement strand
GCTTTAGCCAGTGCCGAAGTCTCGGTCATAGGCGTATTAGGTCTGGCAACCCTCGTGGGTTTGATGCAAAACAACTCGCTTGAAATGGCGATGCTCGTCGGTGTCGGTGGTCTTCTGGCAACCCTCACCGTCCGCCGCCCTGAACGGCTCAATGGCTATTTCATGCCGGGGTTATTGGTCGGTTTAGCCAATGTCGCAGTAGTCTTGATTTTCTTTCAGGGTGATTTGACTTCGACCAGTAACACAGTTGGAATAGGCACACTTATTCTCTACAGCCTGGTCAATGGTGTACTCTCCGCCACCATTGCGCTGGCCGGGATTTATATCGCGACGCTGCTTTTTAACATCCCAACTGGTTTGAAGCTGGTTGAACTCAGCCAACCGAATCAACCGCTGCTACAACGGTTGCTGCGCGAAGCACCCGGAACTTATCAGCACTCGCTTCAGGTTTCCAACATGAGCGAACAGGCTGCCAACGCCATCGGTATGAATGCCGATCTTGTGCGAGTGGCTGCCCTGTATCATGACGTTGGCAAAATGATTAATCCGGCCTTTTTCACCGAAAATCAGATTGAAGGCATCAACCCGCATGACGCTTTAGATGATCCCGCCCGCAGCGCCGCCATCATCATCAGTCATGTGACCGAAGGCGATAAAATTGCCCGTCAATATCGCTTGCCAGCCCGCCTTCGCGATTTTATTCTCGAACATCATGGCACACAGGTTTTGTATTTTTATCAACAGGCCGTTCAACGTGCCGGTAGCGATCAAGGCATCGATGTTGAGCAGTTCACCTATCCCGGCCCCAAGCCGCAGACCAAAGAAACCGCTATCCTGATGCTGGCGGATAGTTCAGAAGCTACCGTGCGCTCGCGCAAACCCACCAAGAAACAGGAAATTGATGAAATTGTTCATCATATAATTGACGGTAAGATTCAATCCGGTCAGTTAGATGAATCCGGTTTGACGCTCAATGACCTCAACATCATTCGTCGAATTTTCGTGGATATGTTGCAAGCCGTATTTCACCCGCGCATCAATTATCCACCGCAGCTTAAATCAACCACCGAATCCTCAACTGAAATTCCGCGCGTACCCAGCTTGCCCAATGTAACACAGGAGGTTGCTGGCCCACGCATGTTGCCTGATGGTGATCTCGTGCCTACGATAGTTGTAGCGACCGAGCCTGAACCGGTTGATACTCCACGTCCCTCTGTTCAAACCAAAGAAATGCCAGCCATCAAAATTGTGTTGGATACCGAAGATGAAGCCCCCTTGCCGGATGTCCCACCACTCCCTCGTACTGGTGAATACAAAACAGTTCGCACCGCCGAAAATGGCAAAACGCCCTTGAAGAAAGACACACCAGAAGAATAGTGACTATGACCTTTACCATCGATATTCAAAACGACTCGAATTACCTCATTAATGCTGCCCGTTTGCAATCGGCTTCGCAGCAAGTCCTTAATCAGCATGACGTTGACCCCGACACTACGTTAAGTGTCGTCTTCGTCGATAACGATTACATCCAAAATGTGAATCGCCAATTTCGTGGCTTTGATACGCCTACCGATGTACTTTCCTTTCCGGCTGACGAACCCCCTGTTGAAATTGATGGTGAGCCGCCTTATCTTGGCGATTTGATCATTGCTTATCCTTATGCTTCCGAGCAAGCCGCTCGCGAAGGACACACATTGGATGACAGTCTTTCCCTGTTAGTCGTACATGGCACGTTGCATTTACTCGGTTACGACCACGATACCCCTGAAAATCGTGCTGAAATGTGGATGGCACAAGATGCAGCCTTAACCGCGCTTGGTATTTCAACCGCGATTGTCCCTGCGCTTGAAGGGGGCAACGATGACCAATCGCACTAAGAAAGTGCTGGATCAACTCACCAGTACCATGAAAATTGACCCCGATCAGTATGGTCTCAAGGTGAGTCCCAACCGCATCCAAAGTTTGGGCTACGCGCTGGCGGGTTGGCTCTACATGCTGCGCTATCAGAAAAACACGCGCATTATGTCCGTTTCGACCATCATCATTTTTGTGATGGCTCTCTGGTTGCAGGTTGATTTTACCGGTTTGGCAATCCTCGTTTTGACCATCACCACCGTGTGGATGGCCGAATTCCTCAATGCTGCCATTGAAGCTGTTGTCAATCTGGCCTCACCTGATTTTCACCCGATGGCAAAAGTGGCTAAGGATGTAGCCGCCGCTGCTGTTTTACTTGGCGCAGTTGCCTCAATACTGGTAGGCTTATTGATATTGGGACCGCCGCTTTTGCACAAATTGGGTTATTGAGAAAAGAATATGGAAGACCTTCCACAATCCGAGTCAGAAGAACCGCGTCGGAACAGCGCCCGTGAGCGTCATCAACGACGCAAACAGCAGGGCATGGCGCAGCCGTCGAATATCCCGCGCCAGCTCAAGCCGACTGGCGGTTTTGAGTTGCCAGCAGTTCGCCTTCCGACCAACCGTCTTATACTCTATGGAGTCGCGGGTGCCATCTTTCTGATTGTGGTGGTCATGCTCATCGGACGGCTCAAAAACAGCACGCCCAAGACCAGCGCCAACGCCATCTGGATCGGCACACAATGGACATACGATAACCCTGATGATGCGGCTCTAGCGGCGCTCGTCCAAAAGCTGCGTGATCATCAGGTCGGCGTGGTTTATGCGTGGGTGAGCCTGCTCCAAAGCAACAATGCGTGGTCTGATACCAGCCGACTCGACTCGGTTAAATCTTTTGTGCAGCGTTTTAAAAAGTTATACCCCGAAGTGCAGTTATACGGCTGGTTGAGCCTTGATTCAACGCCTGTAGATGGCACAATCGCTCGCCTTGCGGATGCGACAATTCAGCAAAATATTGCTGATTTCAGTCAGCGTATGACTGCCGAATTTAAATTTGACGGGGTAATGTTGAATGTCGTTCCGGTCTTTAATAACGACGAAAACTATTTAGCTTTGTTGCGAAAAGTGCATAGTAGCATAGGGGATAAGGCTAATCTGTCTGTAGCCGTTCCGCCAGATTGGACACCCACCGAGGTCAATATTCCCAAACCGCCGCGCATCGAACCCGGCACAATCTGGGATGAAGCCTATAAACAGAGTGTCGCCTTGATTGCAGACCAAATCGTGGTCACCGCCTATAACAGCGGCATTGCCAGCGCCGCCGACTATTCCGCATGGATGGCTTATCAAGTCAAAGCGTTTTCGAGCGCTCTAGCTGGACTCCAACCAGCTAACGGCATTCCGGCTTCTACCGAGTTGCTCATCGGCGTTCCCGCTTATGATACGCAAGCCCTAACGCATGATATAAACGTTGAAAATATTCCATCTGCCGTTGCTGGCATCCGTACTGGCTTGACAGAAAGTGCGGCCTCGGCCAAGTACGTCAAAGGTATCGCCATCTATTTCGAGTCCCAGATGAACGACGATGATTGGTCGCAGATCAAACAGCTCTGGGCAAATTAGCCCGTCACGCACGAATTAAATGAAACGTGTTCTTGGGTAGGGGCGCACGGCTGTGCGCCCTTTGAATTGCCTGACCAATTTATCTCTCTACTTCCCCAATTCCTCATAGAAATAAATCGCCGTATCAATCCCCTTGTGGAACATCTCCAATGTAAAGCTCTCATTTGGCCCATGTGCGCCGTCACCTGAAAGCCCCAGTCCCATCAAAATCACCGGCAGGTTATCCAGTTGACGTTGGAAATCCGCGATGATCGGCAGCGTCCCACCACCACGTTCAAATATCGGGCGCTTACCCCATCCCTTTTCGAAGGCATTTAGCGCAGCCGTCATGGCTGATGAGTGGATGTCCATCACCGCAGGGTAAGCCGATGCTTGTAAACGTACTTCGCTGCGGACGGTTGGTGGTGTTAAAGCCAGCAGTTGTGCTTTCACCAGTTCATAAACCTTATTCGGGTCTTGGTTCGGCACCAGTCGGCAGCTAATCTTCGCTAACGCTTTAGCGGGTAGCACCGTCTTTGAGCCTGCCCCGTAAAACCCGCTGACGAACCCGTTGATTTCGAGTGTCGGTCGTCCGCCTATCCGTTCATGCGGCTCATAACCCGCTTCGCCCCACAGTTGCGGCACTCCCGTTGCTGCCTTCCAATCCGCCTCAGTCGCGGCATGGTTGCGGAGTTCCGCCCGTTCCTCGTCGCTCATCTTCAGCACATCATCATAAAACCCCGGCACATTCACACTGCCATCCGCATTATGCAGTTGCGCGATAATCTCAGCCATCGCTTGCGCCGGATTGTGGACGACACCACCGTAGCCGCCGCTGTGCAAATCTTGTTTCGGCCCAAACACCTCGAAGTCCAGATACATCAAGCCGCGTGTCGAATAATCAATCACTGGCTGGTCAATCGTCTTCATGCCGCTGTCCGAGATCACGCACACATCGGCCTTGAGTTTGGCCTTATTTTCAGCCACAAATTTACCGAGGTTAGTCGAGCCGATTTCTTCTTCGCCTTCGATCAAAAACTTCATGTTGACGGTTGGCTTGCTACCGTTTGCCAGTAGCGACTCAGCTGCTTTCAACTGTGCCAGCATTTGCCCCTTGTCGTCGCTTGATCCTCGCGCCCAAATCCTTCCATCATGGATCACCGGATCGAACGGCTCATTATCCCATCCGTCGCTTTTAACAGCGGGCTGCACATCATAATGTCCATAAACCAACACCGTTGGCGCACTGCTGCCCGCACCCAACCACTCGCCATACACCACCGGATGCCCACCGGTTGGCAAGATTTCTACAGTTGTTAGGCCGATACGCTTCATATCCGCCGCGACCCATTCTGCCGCTTGTTGCACATCGGGCTTGCACTCTGGCAGGGTGCTAATGCTCTTGATTCGCAGCAAATCGTCCAATTGCTTTTCAAACTGGCTGCCATTCGCCTTCGCATATTCATGTGCGTTCGCCATTATTTATTCTCCTGCTCCCATAGCTTCGTAGAAATAGATCGCTGTATTGATACCCTTACGGAACATCTCGACCATAAAATGCTCATTCGCACTGTGCGCCCCATCGTCGTTGAGTCCCAGCCCCATCAATATGACCGGCGCATTCAGTTCTTTCTGGAATTCACTCACCACCGGAATGCTGCCACCTTCACGCATGAAAACGGGCTTCTTGCCCCATCCTTGCTCATATGCCCGTACTGCCGCTTGCATTTCCGGCGTGCGGATGTCCACAAATGCGGCTGGCCCACCCAGTGCCACATCCACCGTCGTGTGGATCGTTGCCGGACTAATATTCATAATGAAGTTGCGCACCAATGTCCCAATCACTTCGGGGTCTTGGTTCGCCACCAAACGGCAGCTAATCTTGGCCCACGCTTTCGCTGGCAGCACCGTTTTGAATCCCGGTTCATAGTACCCGCCCGCCATCCCATTGATCTCCAATGTGGGACGTGCCCCTGTCCGTTCATGGATCGCGAATTCCGGCTCGCCCCATTGTTTCGGGGCACCAGTTGCTTGTCGCCACGCGGCTTCTGTCATAGCTGTTTTCTGAAGTTCGGCCCGTTCCTCGTCCGACAGCGGCAGCACATCATCATAAAATCCCGGCACGGCCACACTTCCATCCGGATTATGGAGTTGCGCGATGATCTCTGCCAGCGCTTGTACCGGATTATGCACCGATCCACCATAGACACCGCTGTGCAAATCTGTCGCTGGCCCGTTGACCACCACATCCATCGTCAATATCCCACGCAGGGCATACACAATCGATGGTTGATCCGGTGTAGGCATCCCGCTATCTGAAATCACGCAGACATCAGCTTGGAGCTTTGCGCGGTTTGCGGCCACGAAATCCGCCAGATGTGTCGAACCAATTTCCTCTTCGCCCTCAATCAAGAACTTCAGATTGACAGACGGTTTACCGCCGTTTGCCAGCACCGCTTCTACCGCTTTGATGTGCGCGAACACTTGCCCCTTATCATCGGATGAACCCCGCGCATAAATATGCCCATCGCGTTCAGTCGGTTCAAATGGTTCGTTGATCCAACCGTCACTTTTCAATGCCGGTTGCACATCATAATGCCCATAAATAAGGATCGTCTTTGCATCTAACCCCGCGCCAATCCACTCGCCGTAAACAATCGGATGCCCCGGTGTTGAAACGATCTCCACCGTATGCAAACCGATTCGCTGCAAATCGTCGGCCAGCCATTGTGCCGTCCGCTCCACATCTCCGGCATGTTCAACCGATGTACTGATGCTCGGTATCCGCAGCAAATCAAAGAGTTGCCCCTTAAACTGCTCGAAGTGCGCTTTCACATACTCATGCGCTTGGCTCATCCTGCTTTTGTCCCTTCCCACAGATACCTTTAAAATTTTCTTGTATTAGGATTTGCTCCCTCCACCGTTTACGTTCATGGGACGACACTTTTAAAAACGATGATGAATCCCTCTCTGAATTGGCTCCCTCCATCGCTTGCGGGGGAGGGCTGGGGTGGGGGTTCTTGGCTAATCCACAAAAAGTGTCGTCTTGTGAAACCGTTTACGGGGGAGGGTTGGGGTAGGGGTTCCCCATTCTTGTCCCCAGTTCCTCATAAAACTGAATCGTAATCGCCATGCCCTTATACCACATGTCAAGATAAACATGCTCATTAGGCCCATGAGCCGCACATCCTTTATAGCCGAATGACAGCAGCACCAATTGTGCGTCCAGCGCCTTTTGCAAATCAACCACCACCGGAATACTGCCGCCTTCCCGCACAAAATGCGGCTGCTTACCCCACACATTTTTATAGGCTTGTCTCGCGGCTTCAACGGCTGGACTGTGTCGGTCAATCAGCGCTGGTTCGCCAATCTCGATTAGCCGCAGTTCTGCCTTGACTGTTGGGGGCGTAATCTTCTTGATATAGTCTCGCAGCTTTTCATAAATTACCTGCGAAGTCTGGTTCGCCACCAATCGGCAGCTAATCTTTGCCAGAGCCATTCCCGGCAGCACTGTCTTGAATCCATCACCTGCGAATCCACCACGAATCCCATTAATCTCCAACGTCGGTCGCGCCCCGATTCGCTCATGCAGATTATATTGCGCCTCGCCCCAAACGTGTGGAGCCGCTGCTACATCTTTCCATTCGCTTTCGATCCACGGCAGCGCTTTGGCGAGTTCAGCCCGTTCCTCATCATCCAACGCCAGCACATCATCATAAAACCCCGGCACGCTCACACTGCCATCGTCGTGATGTAACTTGGAAATAATCTCTGCCAGCGCTTGAATCGGATTATGCACCGTCCCTCCGAAGTGGCCGCTGTGCAAATCTTGCTTCGGCCCATGCACTTCCAATTCCATAGTCACCACGCCGCGCAGACCATAAGCAATATCGGGCTGTTCGCGGTCAGACATGCTCCCGTCGCAGATCACCGCCACATCACATTTCAGTCGATCCACGTACTGTTCCACGAATCGTGTCATATTCTCGGATGCTGATTCTTCGTCACCCTCGAACATCAACTTGATATTCACCGGCGATGTTCCTGTTTTGATGACCGCTTCAGCCGCCTTCAACTGCGCCATCACATTACTCTTGCTGTCAATCGCTCCCCGTGCGAACACCTTACCATCTTTTTCAGTCGGTTCAAACGGAGGCGTTTTCCAACCGTCACTCATCTCGGCGGGTTGCACATCATAATGGCAGTAAACCAAAACTGTTGGTGCATCTTTCCCCGCGCCCATCCACTCCGCCAACACCACCGGATGCCACTTGGTATGGATGACTTCCACTGTCTCAAATCCGATCCGTCGCATATCATCTGCCAGCCATTCCGCCGCCCGTTCGCAATCCGCCTGATGTTCCACCAATGTACTGACGCTCGGAATGCTCAATAGTTCTTTCAACTGTTGCTTAAAAACGTCTTCATGTTCTTTTATATAGTCCAACGCTTGATTGTTCATCTTCCCTCATCCCAACCCGTTTCCAACCAATCCCGAACTTTACTTTTTGAAACTTTTGTTCTATAATAACATTGCGTTTTCGTCTCATTTTGGTAGCACCACACTAAACAGTGCAGAGACGGTTACGGCTAATCAGTCGTCTTTTTGTAGGGACTCAGCGTGCTGCGTCCGCGTATTGAAAGTCCCTCCCTGTTACTATGGGGAGGGATTTAGGGTGGGGTACGTATGAATACCCACTCCGCCAATTAATGCAGCCCTACCTAATTCATAAGCATTTTCCATCTCTCACACCCAAAGGTTCAAATGAAATACCCTCTCTGTGTCATTGCGCCTCTGAGTCTTTGTGTTAAAAAACACTCTGCGTCTCTGCGGTTAAATCTTTGCTACCTTGCGCCTTTGTGTTGAGCTTTATCTTGCTTTTGCAGTTTCGGCGGCTTGCTCCCGTCGATCCGCCAATTCGGCACTGCCAAAAGTGCAGCGGCGGCAACCACCGAGCCATCCGCCATTTCAGCGGAATCAGCCGAGCCTCCCGCCATGCAAAAATGTCAATTCGGCGGATCACTCCCTTGTATCCGCCTGCCATTTCGGCGGAAAAATTGCATTTTGTGTCATTTCTGCATAAGCCATCGCATAGCTTCTGCTCTTGTTTTGCTTGTAACTTGCATCTTGCAACTACCGACTAAACACTTTGGCTGCCTGTTCCCACATCACCTGCTTATCGGATTCTTCTGGCACAAATGGAAAATAATATCCCACGCGATCCAATAACCCTTCGTAGCGTTCTTTCACCTTATAAGGAAGATCTTCTGGCGCAGCCACCACCGCGATTTCATTCAACATCTCATCGCTGATTTCCGTCCACATCTCAGTCCATCGGTTCTCGCGGATCATCTTTGTCAACCGTTCAGCGATGTCGCCCCAACCGTGCATCTCCAACACCGCCTTGTAACTCGGTGTGCTGGCGTAGAACGCGATTTGGCTCTTGGTCGCAATCGTACTTTGTTGGATTTCCTCGGCTGTTCTGCCCGTCACCACAAAAATCATGCACGTCAGTTTCACATCCTGCCGTGTTCGTCCGGTCTTTTGCGCTCCCGTCTCGATGTTTGGAATAATCAGCTCTTTCAAATAGCGTGTCGTATGAAACGGATGCACATGAAACCCTTGGCATAGCTCACCCGCTAACCGGCATAACCCGTCATTCACCCCTGCGATATAAATAGGAATATCTGCGTATGGCATCGGATCAGGCGAGAAAAAGGGTGTCATCAAAATAATCCGGTACTGCTCACCGATATATCGCAGCGGCACACCGGTCTGCCATGTATTCCACGTCGCCCGCATCACCTCGATGTATTCGCGCAATCGTGGCACTGGAGCGCTCCATTCGCTGCTAAATCGCTTCGTGATATGCGCTTTAACCTGCGTCCCCAAACCCAATATAAATCGCCCTTGCGATTGTTCTGCCAAATCCCACGCGGTCTGCGCCATCACCATCGGGCTTCTTGGGAACGCCACCGCAATTCCTGTCCCAAGGTTGATGCGGTTCGTCGCGCTGGCTGCGTGGGTTAAAGGTAGGAAAGGGTTGTGTGAAGTCTCCGCCGTCCACAACCCACCGAAGCCGTAATCTTCCACCTTCCGCGCGATTTTGCCTGCTTCATTTAACTTTTTTGGGAAAATCGTCACATCAAATAACATCGTATGACTCTAAAATTTCTCTCTCTTGTATTTCTCTGCGTCTCTGCGGTTCAATTGTATTGGTATAGTAAATCGTCTGGTTTTAATTCGCTAGGCCACCCGCCTGATGCTATAATGCGCTCATAAATACACGTTTCGCAAAGGCCAACCATGACCGCGCCCACTCTCTCGACGAAACTCACCTTAGAGCATCTCACCACCCTTTACCAGATTTCGATGACCATGAATTCGAGTCTTCAATTTGATGAAGCGCTCGCAAATGTGATCGATTCGATGATGCTTGCCACCAAAGCCGAACGTGGTGTCCTAATGGGTTACGATGAAGACACAGGCACATTACGGCTCTTGGGCGCACGCGGTATCGCAGGTGAACAGTTGGCGCAGCAGGAAGCCTATAGC
>JACDGI010000004.1:18728-43043 GCA_013821665.1 Anaerolineae bacterium | reverse complement strand
CATATAGGCTAAGCGTGAGATCACAATCCGCTCGACCAGCCAGATAATGACAAAGCCAAAGACCAGACCGGCAATCAAGAGCATTACCAAGATATACAGGACTGCTTGCTGCCCCGCTTGATAAATGCTGTTTTGCGTCTGCACCTGAAGGATCAACAGCGGCTGGTTGTTGATGTCGTTGATTACGGTATAACCGTGTGCCATACGGTCACTTTGGTTATAAAAGTAAGTGTTGTCGGCGGATGTTGTCAGAGCCGTTTTGGCCTGAACAAAATCCATTGGTGTCTGAGCTAAAGCCCAACTACTGATGTTCACCTTTAAGCGGGTCTGTTCGCTGATTTGGTTTAAGCGCACTTGATTGAGATAGCGCCCTATAATCAACACACCTTGAGGCTTACCCGACATACCGCTGTTGAGGATTGATCGGGAAGCAATTACTGTAGGGTGCGATCCAACGTAAATAATGCCTTTATTGACCTGCCGTGCGTTGGACATGCTCAGCAGCATTTTCATATCGCCCGGTTGGATTTTGAGGGTGGTGGTCGCAATGTCAAGTGCATCGTCGGAACGATTGAGCAGTTTTAGGTAAAAATTCTCACCTTTGCTGTTGATGAACAGCATGAAATCCAGACGGAGATTGCTAAGGGTGTCGTCATATAAATTGGCGGCGATATAGTCCCGATTACCGTCCTGCACGAATTGATAAGTCGCGTCCCAATAAGCCCAATCGCTGGAGATGGACGCTAAATTATCCACCTGCTGTGTAAACACATTGACTGTACGCGCAACATCCGATTGGATGGTTTCTTTTTGTTGCTCGTCGAATTGTCTGAGGATGATGAACTGGGATATTACGAAGAGGACAAGCACCAAACCAATCAATGTGGATAGGATGGCGATAAAATTCTTACGCCTTAGAGACATGCACTACAATTTCAACCTCAATACACAGATTCAATATATCTAGCTTACAGCCAATCGAATGATGGTTTAATTGAGCTTTATGAAGTCTGTGTAGACCAGTAGACACCTGTCTATTCCAACTCGCGGCGAATGTTGACACGCACGGCGTTCTTAATCGGCTGCTCGGCGACAAAAATGACATAGCCGCCACCACCTGCGCCCGATAGTTTCCAGCCAAGCGCTTCGTGTTTATGACGGTTGATGAGGTCGAACACATCGTCATTGACCATATGTGGGAACATGGCGATTTGGGCATCAAAGGCGGCACGAAAGCTGCCTCCGAAAGCCTGCAAGTCGTGCTTGAGGATGGCTTGCCAGCAGTCGAGGGTGGCATCCGCAAGGGCTTTTGCGCCTTCCGGTGTCAAGTGGCGTTCATCAAGCGGATTGTAGCCTTCATCACGCGGGCCAAGCGGCATCAGATACAGCGATTGTTCCACAAATTGCAGCGTCAGTTCATCACCGACATGTTCAATTTGGGTCGGCCAATATTTGCCTTGGTAATGGGCGATATTCAATCCCGGCATGGCGATACCGATGGCATCCTGCGAACCGGAAACATGGGTCGTACCGGGTGGATTGTCGTAGCAGAAGAGGACGTAAGCTAACTTTTCAGGATCACCGGGGGGCAGCTTTTGTCCCCAGAGTTCGAGGGCATGGTTGCGGGTGCTGGTCGCCATGCCGCTGCGCTCGTTGAAGGCGATGGTCGGTTCGAGCGAGATGGTGATCACAGGGCCGGGGTACAACTCGGACACAAAAGGTTGGTCAAGCCAACCACCAGCCACATCAATGCGGTACGGCATGTGTTCAATCTGGCGTAAGGCGGTGGTCGAACGCGGTGGTAAATCGGCATAGGGTTGACGTTCCAACACCACATAATCGATGCCTAAGGATTTGACCAGTGCTTCTTTTTGAGGTGTGTTGCCATCCACATTGACCACAAAAATATCGGGGTGCATGTCGCGCAGTTCATGCTCGAAGTCCAACATGCCTGATCCGCTGGAAACAAAAGCATCCGTGACACAGTTGACGGCCTTGACCATATACAGCCGCTCCTGCTCGGTGTTGATGGGCAGACGACCTTTGAGGTCATAAACGGTTTTATCCGAGCCAAGCGCGACGTATAAATCACCATAGTCGGCGGCTGTGCGGAAAAAGGCGATATGTCCACTGTGGAGCATGTCGTAACAACCGCTGACGAAAACTTTCTTGGGCATAGATTACTCAACTAGAGAAGGGAAAAGTAGATTCACATCAATATTCAAATTACCCAATACCTCAGACACAAAGCTTTTATCCGGTTCAAATAGACCGAGCCGCATAAAAACGCCTTGCCGGTTATTATAAATCTCGATGTAGCGTGATATGGGATCGACCAGCCAGTATTCACGAACACCTGTTTGTTCATAGGTCTCGAACTTGATGCCACGATCTTTGGATGCGGTAGAACTTGATAAAATTTCGACAATCAAATCGGGTGCGCCGTGCCAATAGCGGTTGTCGTCACCGAGAAAGCAGTGGTCATTTTGTGGGCTGACCCAAAAGATTTCTGGCTCGAAACTGTTGCGGTCATCAAAATAAACGCCTGTCGGTGCCATACGTAACTTGCCACCTTTGAGCGTTTGACGCAAGAAAACATAGAGGATGCCAAGCGCATCCTGATGAACATCGAGTGGCGGATTCACGATAATTTCTCCGTCGATGAGTTCGACAATCTGAGAACTTTCAGGCAGCGCAACGTAATCCGCGAAGGTTGATTTGGTTTTGGTCATGTCGGACATGGGCATACCTCCAACCGATCTCAATTGCTTACATTATATCCCGCGAGTCGCGAATAATCGTCACCGTGCAGTACCGAGGAAATCCTTCACCTGTGCCAGCACGATTTTCGGCTGGTCATCCGGCAGCATATGACCGCTATCAGGAACAATGATGTTTTGTATATTAGGGAAAAGTTCATGTGCTTTTCGGGTCAATTTCTGAGCGGGTAAAAAGACATCCTGTTCACCGGTCAGCAGCAGAATATCGGCTTTTATCGCTTGCAATTCACTCGCTGGTAGCGCAGGTGGCGCGAGTGATGAATTGACATTCTGACTCACCAGCGTCATCCACTCAACCAATACCGGGTCAAGTGGTTTCACTGACATCATACCCAGCAAACCACGACTGCTGGCTTCTCCGGGCATCAACATAAAAGGCATCGACTTCCAAATGATATGTGGGGTGATACTGAGTGAGATAATGCCGCCAGTATCTATTAGAATGAGTTTGGTAACACGCTGTGGTGCGTAGGCTGCCAGTTTAAGCGCCAGCCATCCACCCAACGAATGTCCCATCACATAAGCCGACTTAACAGCGAGGGCATCCAGCAGCGCTAACAACCATTCAGCGTAAGTATTTCCCTTAAATGGTGGACGGTCGGATGCACTTTTACCCGGTTGGCCGATAACATCGACTGCAATGACATGATAGTTCTGGCTTAAGGGCGTAAAGTAGTGTTGCCACGACAGCGCCGAGAAATTGGTTCCCGGCAGTAAGATCAAAGTGGGCAGCATCTCATCACCGGCTTCAATGATATGGGTATCGCCAAACGAGGTGTGGATAATCCGCGAATGAAGTCCCAGCTTCTTAATCTGTTCATCGTACCATGCGGTGATTTTCTGCTGACCTTCGACACTTTTGTAGATCATATTCTTCGCTGTTCTGCCTGTGACTGGAAACGTATTAGACGCGACTACATTATATCCTGCGAGTCAAGAATAATCGTCACCGGCCCATCGTTATGGATGGCGACCTGCATCATCGCCCCAAAGACACCCTGCTCGACGCGTGTGATGCCTTCAACACGCAGACGTTCGACAAAATAATCGACCAGTGGCGCGGCTTTTTCAGGGCGGGCAGCATCGGTGAAGCTGGGGCGACGGCCTTTACGCGAGTCGGCATATAAGGTGAATTGTGAAACAACTAGGACACCGCCACCAACATCGATTGCCGACAGATTCATCTTACCGTCGGCATCCTCAAAGACGCGGAGGTTCGCCGTTTTCTTCGCCAAGAAATCAACCTCCGCTTGAGTGTCACTGTGGGTGATGCCGACCAGCGCGACAAAACCCTGTTCGATTGCGCCAGTGATCTGGTTATCAATCGTGACACTGCCCTGTGTGACCCGTTGCAAAATGACACGCATATTTATGAATAGCCTCTCGTAGGGGTTTGCCGTCGGCAAACCTGTATCGATAACGAGATACAAATTTAACCGCAAAGCCGCAGAGAACACAAAGAAATCAATGACCTTTGTGTTTAGCCTTAGCTTTAGCCGCTGCGACATCGCGTTTGTGCTGATGTTCAGCATCCCGTTGGGCGCGGGTGATGGTCAGACGTTCCTGCGTATTGGCTTCGATTTGCAGCCGTATAGCCTCATGGGCTTTACTCGGCACATCGGTACGCAAAACTTCACGACGCATATCGCGTTGCATCCGTTTGGGGTTGATGTGATGGGGCCTAGGAGCCGAGTCGATAGGCAAGCCGACTGTCATAGATCTCATCAACGGCAGCAAATCACGTTGGACAAATTCATAGACTTCGGGATCAGAAGGTTCAGCACCGAAGATGTGGCGAGCGGCATACAGCAAACCATCGGATTCGGCTTCTAGAAGGCCAATCCAATAAGGCGGGTCGAAGAGAATGGTTAAACGCATGAGAGTGTCCTTTCCAGTAGGTAGGCAAATTGAATTTGCACCACTGGACATTCCGGAAAGGACGGATACGGACATTTCAACCGAAGAAATGTGCCTACGACTACCAACGAGGCTGTGTTTACGTGGTTTACAAAAAAGAGTATACGACAAAATCAGGAAGATTGAACCACAGAGATGAAGTGATGACCTGATAAACAGGCGATAACAGGTAACAATTACGGAGACTATTACGAAAATTTAGAGTGTGGCATCGTATACCATTCGACACTGCTTAATCGTTGAGGATAAGGTAGTATCTTGAAGTTCCTCTCCGAAGCATAAGTCTCAGGCTGTGACATGTTGTTTTCGATTGTGATATGTAGTTATAACCGGCTTGATCATCTGGTGGCATCGGTGGAGAGCACACTCAAGCAAAGCATCCCATCCGACAACTATGAAGTGATCGTGGTCGATAACGCCTCGACGGATGGCACAGCGGAAACCATAAAAAAGTTGACGGATGAGCATCCGAATTTGCTTTATCTGTACGAAACACGCTTGGGTTTAGCCACAGCACGCAATACCGGTTGGCAAGCAGCACAGGGTACTTATGTGGCCTTCTTAGATGACGATGCTAAGGCCGAAAGCAATTGGTTGGAAACGGCCAAGGGACTCATCGAGAACAATCCGACAAATTTGCGCTGCGTGGGTGGGCCAATTCATCCGTTTTACACCAGCCAGAAGCCCGATTGGTGGTTGGATAAATATGAGATCCGCACGCGTGGCGATGTGCAGCGACATCTGCGGCAGGGTGAATTTTTCTCCGGCTCCAACATGATCTGGCTGCGCGAAGTGCTGGAAAAATATGGCGGCTTCGAGGCCAGTGCCGGTATGAAAGGTAATCAGTTGGGCATGGGCGAAGAAACCGGCTTGTTCCGCAAAATTTGGGAGGCGGAAGGACAGCCTGTGTTTTTGTACTCACCCGATTTACGGGTTTATCACTGGGTTCCGCCAGAAAAAATGACGATGGGTTATATCCTCAAACGGGCAACGGCCAACGGTCAATTTGAAGCCCGTTATGCGCTGGCACAAAATCCCGGCTTAAGCGGACGGCTGCACACGATTGGTAAGACGCTGCGGACGGTCGCGGTTGAAATCCCGACCACGCTCTTCAAGCGACTGCGCTATAAAACCACCGAAAATTGGTACTTTGACCACTGCTTTATCCCCATCCAAAATGTCAGCAAATTATTGGGGCTGATGGGCTTCAAGATCAGTGTCAGCCAGCGAAATAGTTGAAAGTTACAAGTCGCAAGTTGCAAGCCTATACGAGTTGCATGTTCAGTTATAAGACAGGCGCGGCGAATAATGATCTTTGTGTTAAAAATTCTCTGCGTCTCTGCGGTTAAACGGAATTTGTTTTTTTTGGGATGGTATCAGACACATGAAAATCGTACTCGGCATCTGCGGATTTGGCTTCGGACACAGCACCCGCCAACGCCCGATATTAGAAGGCTTGCTGGCGCGGGGTCATGATGTGATTCTGATTACCAACGATCAGAGCTACCAATTTTTTGCCCAAAATTATCCCAATGTACGCAACACGCGGGTGTATGTGCCGGTGATGCACGCCACACCACGAGGCTTAGATTTTGCTGCCATCGCCAACGATCCACGTAATTCAGCGCCAGAAGCCAATCCCGCTTTCTGGAATGCCTGCGGCTTGATCGAACGCGAATTTGGTAAGCCCGATTTGGTCATCTCGGATTATGATATGGTGTCGGCGCAAATCGCTTATCTATTTGGTGCGCCGCTGGTGACACTCGACCAGCAGAGTAAGTTTTTGGGTTACGACTTCCCGGATGTGGGCGGCTATAACCCAAATGAACACCGGATGCGTTTGGGATATTTTTTCCCAAAAGCCAAAATGCGGATCGCGACCTCCTTCTTCAAAGTGAATTACGCCCCGGTTCAAGAGTATCCGGTGATGATTATTCCGCCGATCATCGGGACGGATGTCAAAGATCAAGTTCGTGAACCGATTGATAACACCATCACGGTTTATATTTCCGCTGCCAGCCAAATCCAGCAGTCGTTGGATGAACTGGTAGCCGTGTTTAGGCAACTGCCAGATTACACCTTCACTTGTTTTGTCGATGGTGTGGTGACGCATCATCAAGCGCCAAATGTGATCTTCAAGCCCAGTGGACGAGCGGCCTTCATCGATAGTTTGCGCCAATCGGCAGCGGTGATCGGCACCGCCGGTCATAACTTGATTACCGAAGCACTTTATCTCCATGTGCCGCTGTTTTTGCTGCCTTTCGACCATTACGAGCAGCAGCTTAACGCCTCGATCATTGAATCTGAAGGCGTAGGCGTAGCAGCATCAACCGTGACGGTCAGCAATCTGAGTACATTTTTGGGTCAACTCATGACGTACCGCCAGAACCGGCTCGACTCGGCTGAAATTTACACGCGCTTTGATGGCGATACGGTGTTTTTGGAGTTAATCGAGGCTATGCAGTGAAATGCAAGATGCGAAGAAATTAACGCAAAGACGCAAAGAGTGTGTTTAAAATTTAATGAGGGCTTAAAACGAGTGTAATCGGAAGCCGATAGATTTAACCGCAGAGAAGATACGTTTAAGAGTTACGCGAAGTTTTCCCATAGGGAAGGGTCACAGACCCTTCCGGCAACCCATAAGATGAAGGGCATTCGAAGCCATGATGCAGACAGTCTTTTCAAAGCCGGGACGATTTTGGCGCGGCAATCTCCACACACATTCTACCCGTTCGGATGGTAAATGGTCGCCCGACGATGTGATCGCGCTGTATCGCGACAACGGCTACGATTTTATGGCGATTACTGACCACTTTAAGGCACGTTATGGTTGGCCGATTACGGATACGCTGCCTTATCGCACCGAAAATTTCATCACACTCATCGGCGCGGAATTGCACACTGACGGGATGGAATTCGACAACGGTTGGCATATCGTCGGCGTAGGACTGCCGTTTGACTTCGCCCATACACCAGCCGATCAAACTGGTCCTCAACTGGCACAGCGGGCATTGGATGCAGGAGCCTTCGTCATCGCGGCACATCCGCAGTGGTATGCCATGACTGAAGGCGATTTTTTGTCATTGGGCAATATTCATGCGGTTGAGATTTTTAACGCGGGAGTCGGGCATGACAGCGACACCGCCGAAAGCACTTATATGCTGGATTTGATGCTGGCGCGGGGCAAACATGTATTCGCCTGTGCCACCGACGACGCACACTTTAACGTCAACGCGCGTGATCGTTTGATGGGTTGGGTCAAGGTCAAGAGCGAGACATTGTCGCCGGAAGCGATGTTAACGGCGCTCAAGGCGGGCGACTTCTATTCCAGCACCGGCCCTGATATTTTGGATATTGAGGTCATTCCCGGTAAGACACTGTATGTGCGCTGTTCACCTGCCAGCCACATTTATGCCTTGGGTCGGCCAATTGAATTCACGAGTGTGACAGGCAATTGCATCACCGAGGCGGAATTCAGCTTAGCAGATTGGCGCAGCCCGTTTGTGCGCGTTTTAGTGCGCGATGAACACCAGTGTAAGGCGTGGTCGAATCCGATTTGGTTCGAGTAAATATAAATAACGCCAATATGGCTAAGAATTGAGCTGTGGTCATATGGTATATGATGTTGTAACTAAGTCACCTATAACGAACCGATAAAATCGTAGGGATGAGGCGTGCCTCATCCGTCCTCCAAAACTATCAAGAATTGCAACTTAAGTTTGAAAACTCGAACCAATCGCCCTTGCTTTTTATGAACTTATGTTCTAAAATAGAAGAGGAAATAAGCCTGTTTGCAATCTAGGGAAGAAACACCGTGACTCTCAAAATGCAAATGGCAGTCCACTGCCGCCGCCGCCAATGCCGCCAATAAATCTGGCCTATGCTTGTATCTTGCTTCTTGTAACTGGCAAATTGCACAGCGGTGGCAGCACGGGAGCATTCCGCTGCATTTGCGTCATTTCAGCGGCACCAGCCGAGCTTCCCGCCGACACAAAATACACATTCGGCGGCTTACTCCCTCAATTCCGCTGCACACTTCGGCGGAAGTATTGCAATTAATGCAATTTATGCAGTAACAACTGCAACATTTGCAACATTTAGCAGCTCAAACGCAGAGCTTACTTGGGTGATAAAGCACTAATGAGGTTGATACCAATGATGACGAATCCGCCAATCCAAGCAGGGATGAAATACAAATAACCACCAACTTCTTTGCTCATCAGCCAATTGGGTAATGTGCGGGAACGCAGACGCACGATGATGTCCATCAGGAAGAGCGCTAAGCCTAAACCAATTAAGCCGACAGCATCAGGTATCTTGAGCAAAATACTCGCAATCGCGACCAATCCACAGGTGATGAACATCGTCAGACCAAGCATATTCCCTTGGATGAACATATAAACCTCGTTTGAGAAGCGGCGCTGGTTTCAGAGTGATAGTTGCAAAGTAAGTGATAAAAAGAAATCTTGCCTTTGCTCCCTTCCCTTGTACACGGGGGAAGGGTTGGGGTTAGGGGTTAATTTCATCCCATACTTTACAACCACAATTGGTTTCAGTTTAGACCAACAACAAGTTTGGGCGCAAATAAAAAGGGGCTTACCAGATGGCAAACCCCTACTGATGCAAAACCTATTCGGAAACGTTACCCGCCAGATGCCAGTGTAGGCAGTGGACCGTTGCTGGTCGGTACGGGAACATCAGTCGCGGGCAGTCCCGCCAAAGTTGGTGGCAATGCTGGTTGAGCATTATCGCTCGTGGGGGCAACGGTGGCAATCGGGGCTGCACCACCGGTAGTGCCCACTGGAGCGGTGTTGCCAGTGGCTCCGGTTGTCCCAGCCGCAGCACCGGTATCACTGGTGTTATTAGCACAGCGGAAACCGGCCCAGAGTGTCGGGCCAAGTGGTGGCAGACTCTGGCGGTGGACGCTGCGGGCATAGAAAGGCAAGGCATCCCAACTGCCGCCGCGCAAAACCTTTTGTGTTCCGGCTACAGGGCCTTTGGGATCGACAATGGTTGTGGTCGAATTCGCCAGTGTGGTGTAATACAGCGGATCGTACCAATCGCTGACCCACTCGGCGACGTTACCGGCCATATCATAAATGCCGTTGAACTGTGAATAGCTGCCGACTGGCTTGGGGCCGACCAACGTATTATCCGTTTCTTTGGGACGGCTGGTGCGGGCATTTGTCACCACAAAATCGTTGCCCCACGGATAAATCGTGTTGCCAGTCCAACGGGCTGCACGTTCCCACTCGGCTTCGGTAGGCAAACGGCGACCAACGGCAGTGCAATAGGCTTCCGCGCCATACCATGTGACACCTGCCACCGGAAAGTTCGAGATGGCAGCATTCACGCGATAGTTCTGCGTATCCGAGATGATGTTGCTATTCTGATTTTCGGTGCGGGTTTCGATGCACAACTGGCCTTCGCAGCCATTCTTGTGCTTGGCGTTGCGTGCGCCCATACCGGCTTGTTCGGAATTGAGGAAGGTCAAATATTGGTCGTAAGTGACTTCTTTATCTTCAATATAGAAGGGACTGACGGTGACATTATGGGGCGGGAAAGAGTCGCTGGCCTCGTTGGGGTCGCACTTGCTTTCCCACAGGCTGGTACATTCCTCGGCAGCGATGGCTGCTTCCTGCGCCTTGGTACCCATCTCAAATACGCCGCCGGGAACTTGAATTAAGGGGCTGCGTTTCGACGATAAATCTGCCGCAATCTGGGATGATTGGGGTGCCGCGGTGACCGGGGCTAGGGTGGGCGGTGTCGTCGCTGAAGGCTGTACAGCTACCTGAATATTGGTGGTGGCCGTCGCCGCAACTTGGGCGATTTGTGCCTGATCAGTAGTCGATGTACCGGTTGGCACAATACCTACTGTCGGTTCGATGGTGGCCGTTACGGGCAAAGATGTCGAGGTGATAACCATCACAAGGGCTGTAGGGGTTGCACGGCCTCCAGAGAAGACACCCGCGAGGGCATCCGTGCCGCCGGTAATCACCAGCACCAAGCCGACAATCGCCGCACAGCCGAAGCCAAAGACGAAGCCGATCACCGTCCACTGCCAGGCACCGCTGCGCCGAGCTGTACCGCCGCCGCGTAATGAACCATAGTTTTGTCGCGTCATAGCAAAGTTCACTCCTTTTCACACGGTTACAATCATAGCGGCTGGAAGGCTGAACTCCAACGGCGGATTTTAGCCCGTTGGGGAAACGGCGGATTTAGCGGGGAGTTGCAAGCGATAAGTTTCAAGTGATAGGTCATCCGTCTTCAGTCGCCAGTCATCAGCTAATACAGATGAACGATGCAGACTAAAAGCGTAAAAATTGAAGTGGTTGAAAAGTACGTGATATTCGATTTTCAATAGATCCCAATGTAGGGTAGAACATGTTCCACCCTCCTAATCCATCACATCTCATATGACAGCTACCTAAAACTTTGTAGCACATAAGTACGCGATTAATGTGACGATGATGGTGCGTAAAAGTGCTTGACAGGTCATGTGGCTAGAGATACGCTAACATGTAATCTAAAAGGATACACTTGTGGTTGGAATACAGGCTACCCAAAATCCTGCGCTCGTCAAAAATGGCCCACGTCCTGTTAATTTACGTACTGATTTAGGGTCGCTGGCTGACCTGATCGAAATTGCGTTTGCCAGCAGTATGGATAGTAATGGGCGGGCAGCAGTGCGCGAGATGCGTACCATGAGCAGTATGCCGGGGATTGGGTTTCTCGGCGGATTAAATAACTTGATGCAGGGTATGGGCACGGGTTATGTTTGGATTACGGACGGGAAATTGGTGGGGAATGTGTCGGTTTATCCGGCAGATGGCCCCGGCTTTGACGGTCGCGATTGGGTGATCGTCAATGTGGCGGTACATCCCGATTATCAACGGCGTGGTATCGCCCAGCAACTCATGCAAGCCAGCATGGATATGATCGCGCAGCGCGGCGGTCGACGTGCCATGTTACAGGTGGACGCAGATAATCCAACTGCACGCCATTTGTATCAACGTTTGGGCTTCATGGAAGAACGCAGTTGGACAACATGGCGGCGCAACGGCGCGTATAACATGCCGCTGCCCTATGACAGTGATCCACATATCCATATCGTGCATCGCCAACCCGGTGAATGGGAATCTGAATATAAACTGGCCGAATATGTCCGACCAACAGCGATGGGCGGATTAGGTTGGCTGCGTCCGGTTAACGAACGGCAGTTCAAGCGAAATGTGTGGCAGCAGCTTGGCGATTGGTTGAGCTTACGCCAGCGAGAACGATTGGTTATTCGCTCGGATGATGAGCGCGAACTGGTGGCTTCCATGTGGATTGAAACCAGCCTGACATTGACGACTCAACTTACCCTGCTGGTTCATCCTGATTTCGAGGGTTTGTATGATGAAGCGCTGATCAATACCGCTGTACGGCGCTTCGGTACATCAGCGCTGGCGATGGAGCATCCTTCTGATCGCAATGTGACCAGCAGCATCCTCAAGCGCTACCAATTTGCGGTACGGCGCGAAGTCGTCCATATGGTGTGGGCCGCTCATACGTAGCATTAACTCATCATATGACCGCTGACGATTCACTTGATGAGTATTCCCCTGTTTGAAAGTCCCTCAAACGCTAAAATGCTCTACAATGGTGAGGTATCGGAAGTGACCGTAAAAGGATGGTCGAACGATGCCAAACAACAAAATGGAACGCTTCACGCAGCGGGCACGGCGGGTGATGTCTCTGGCACAGGAAGAAGCCGAGCGCCTTCACCATAATTATATCGGCACGGAACATATGCTTTTGGGGCTGCTGCGTGAGGAAGGCGGAGTTGCGGGGCGTGTTCTGCGAGATTTGGGATTAGAACAGCACAAGGTCGAAGAACTGGTCGACGAGTTGACTCGTGCTACGGCCCGCACCACAGAGACTACTGCTGAGCTATCACCCGGAATAAAGCGCGTATTAGAATTATCAGTCGATGAAGCGCGGCGTATGGGGCATCACTATATTGGCACCGAGCATATGCTGTTGGGTTTGGTTCGTCAGTCCGAAGGTGTTGCCATTGATGTCCTGAAGCGCTTTGGTATCCGTCCTGAAGAAGTGCGACGGCAAACACGGCGCATCTTACAAGAAAGTCCGGTGCAAACTCAATCACCTCCACCATCATCTTTTTCATCAGCTCAAGGGACGCAATCCACTTTGACCGAAAAGAGTGGACAAGTATTGACCTTCGCCCGTGAATATGTGGATCAATTTCAACTGATTACCGTCGATCCAGAGCATCTACTTGTGGGGTTATTGCGCGAAGAAAAGGGTGTCGCCGGACAGGTGCTGCGAAATTTGGGCGTAGAACAGAAACGGATGGAAGAATTGGTTGAGGAGTTGACTCATGCAATGCCCCGTACCACCCCAACCAACCCCGAACTATCGAACAGAACCAAGCGTGTTTTGGAATTCGCCGTCGATGAAGCTCGGCGCATGGGAGATCATCTTATCAATACGCAGCATTTGCTGCTGGGCTTGGTGCGCCAGTCGGAAGGTGTCACGATTGAGGTGCTGAAGCGCTTAGGGGTTAGTCCTGAAGAAGTGAGGCGACAGACATGGCGCGTATTGCAGGAAGCACCCGTGCAACCGAATTTGGGTACACAATTGGACGCATCGCCAGCCGCTGTACCTGCGCAAAGACAACCTATGACACGCCTGCCAGCCGATGCTTATGAACTGCTCGAAAATATTCTGATGAAAATTCTTGATATGATTGAGGCGGGCAAGCTCCCTGTAGCGCAGGCTGTTGAATTGTTTAGCACGCTGACACCTGATCTCCGAATCCCATCAACACTTCAAAATCAACTAACAGGCAAATTTTTTGACGCACTTCTCCAACAGTATTTAGACAAACAAAAATTCGGCGATTACAAAGTCCATCTGACTACTGTGGATTCAAAAGGCACAGAAACCTTCAACCATCTTGATCTACCTTTAACCACTCTGCTCACTGAAATTGAACGATTTCTGGCGGCAGTACGTAATGATCCTACTACGCCAATGGTGTTTACACTGGGTGACACCAGCCTCGAAGTACGAATTGAAAAGAGCGCGGACGATGCCAATGAATAACATGGAACATTTCACGCAGCGGGCACGTCGCGTGCTGACTCTGGCAGAGGCGGCGGCTGCCCAACTCAAACAGCCAGTAATCGGCACCGAGCATGTGCTGGTCGGGCTGCTGCGCGAGGAATATGGACTTGCATCGCGGGTGCTGCGTGATCTGGGTTTGGAACAAAAGCGCCTGATTGAAGTGATGGTTGAGTTGATGCCGCCGAGCGAAAATATCACCTCCGCAACGGTTGAATTGTCGTCGGAGACCAAACAGATCATGGAATGGGCTGTAGATGAAGCTCGTACTTTAGAGCAGCGCTACATCGGCACCGAACATCTTCTGTTAGGGCTGGTACGCCAAGAAGAAAGTATGGCGGTTCGTCTATTGAAGCGTTTTGATATTAGTCCAGAGCAAGTACAGCAGCAAACCAAGCGGCTGTTAGAAGCCGATGCGATACCGAAGCAGGAGTCATCAGAAGATATGGAAGCAATGACACGGGAAAGCGATGAGACCCAACCGTCGGCTTTTCCGGCGACTGGATCACCGCACATGACGATGGCGATTGTCAGCAAAGTATTGGAGATGGTGAGCGAAGATAAATTGACGAGTGCCCAAGCCAGCGAACTTCTGCGTGCGCTGCAACTGGATATGACGCTCACGGCCTCCGGCAAGGCCAAATTTGTGAGCATGGTCAACCGTGCTGGTGTGAATATGAAGCGGCGAGTGCGGGTGACAATTTCGAATTCAAGCACCCAACAAACACTGTTTGAGATTGTTAATCCGCTGGATCAAATGCTGGGGTTTATCGACCATTTTCTGAAGTTGGTGGCGGATAATGACTTTGAATCGTTGGTACTCGATGGCGATAGTTCGCCGATTGTGACCGAACTACGCATCGAAAAGGATGAGCCAAGTGTGTAAGGTATGTGGAAATGAACAGCACAATAACCATAAGCTCATTAATGTAAACAGTAGGACACAAACCGATGACCGAGACAATTCTGCTGGTGGATGACGAACAGCATATTATTGATCTGGCGAAGATGTATCTGGAACAAGAAGGCTGGAAAACCACCAGTGCAACCGATGGAGCTGTGGCGCTGCAACGCATCCTGAGCGAGAAGCCATCATTGGTGGTATTGGATTTGATGCTGCCGGGATTGGACGGTTGGGAAGTGTGTCGGCGTGTACGTGCGCAATCCGATGTGCCGATTATCATGCTGACAGCACGCAGCGATGATATTGATAAGATCGTCGGCTTGGAACTGGGCGCGGACGATTACATGACCAAGCCCTTTAATCCGCGTGAATTAGTGGCACGGGTTAAAGCCATTTTGCGCCGCAGCGATAAGAAACTGTCACCAGTGGCTGAATCGACGGATGCACCCATCGTCATTGATAACCTGAGCATTTATCCCCAGCGGCGTGTCGTGACGGTTGATGGTCGAACCGTTGACTTGCGGATGAAAGAGTTTGATCTGCTGCTGGCGCTGGCGGAAAATCCTGGCATCGTCTTCAGCCGTGAGAAGCTGCTTGATGTCGTTTGGGGATTTGACTTCGCGGGGGAGACGCGCACGGTCGATGTGCATGTGGCGCATTTGCGGCATAAGCTGGAAGGTATGCGCCCACAGATTGAAACGGTGTGGGGCGTGGGTTATAAGCTGGAATAGCGTTTCACAGTTTGATAACACTTGTCAGTTAAGCTGGATAAAATGATGATGGACGCAATAATGATGTTTAACTAATTAGGGCGGAGAAAGAACCCCCACCCTAACCCTCCCCCGCAAGCGATGGAGGGAACCAATCAAGGATACGTACTCCGTATTTAAAAGTTAAATCACATTATCGCGTCCCTACGAACGGCAATAGACTTTATCATGCGACGCAATCCACGCTTACGGGCGCGACTGTTTTATTCTTATCTGGTATTGGTCATAGCGCTGCTGCTGGTGATGACGGCAGCCTTCTTGGTGTTCCTGTTCGCACAGCCCGTTTCAGCAACACCGACTTATGAGCGGCTCCTGACGACCATGCAGGACATCGTACAGGAAGTTGGTTTGAGCGCGCGGCCTACACTGGTCGAACTCACTGGCCTCTTTAAACAACTACCCCAATTAGCCAGCGAGAATGAAACCCGTATTTTGGTTATCAATCTACCGAAGCAGATGGTGATTTCGGACAGTGCCGGAACGTTTACGCGGGGGGACAGCACCCATATTGTCGAGGAGTCCTTTACGCTGCGTACACCGCGCCGTTTGACCGGACAAACCGTGTTCGGCCAAATCGATGATAAGGATGGATCGCGCTGGTTATTCGCGGGTGTCGCTGGCATCCGTCAGGGGCAGGAAGCCAACGCTATTGTGCTGGTGGATCGTCCTGAGGTGCAGACGTGGCAGAACGTGTTGGATCGCTTCAGGCGGGAACTGGCACTGCCTCTGGCTCAAGCAGCATTAGTGGGCTTAGTGGTCGCGGCTGGACTAGCGGCGATTATCAGCCGGACGTTGACGCGCTCGCTCGGCCAGTTGGTGCAGGTGGCCGAGTCGGTGGCTGCGGGGCATTATGACCAGCGTGTGCCGGAGGAAGGCCCAGCCGAAATTAAGTCATTGGCGGAAGCCTTCAACCGAATGAGCAGCGAGGTTCAAAGTACGCAGCAGTCCCAGAAGGATTTCATGGCGAACGTCGGGCATGATCTGAAAACACCCTTGACCTCGATACAAGGTTATTCACAGGCGATTATGGATGGGGCAGCCAAAGACCCGACCAGCGCGGCTAAGATCATCCATGAGGAGGCGGGACGGCTGAACCGCATGGTGACGGAACTCACCGATCTAGCACGGTTACAAGCAGGGCGTTTGTCAATGCGTTCAAGCTCAATAGATATGGGCAAACTGGCACAAGCAGTCGGTGATCGCCTCTCCATTCTGGCGCGGGATAAAGGGCTAACCTTACATGTCGAGGCTGATAAGGTACCGGAAGTGGCCGGGGATGGGGATCGATTGGCACAGGTGTTGACTAATCTGGTGAGCAATGCGATCAAATATACGCCTTCGGGTGGGGAAATCTGGCTGCGGACACAGGTGAATAATGGTGGGGTTGAGGTGATGGTGCGTGATACGGGTTTGGGTATCAAAGCCGATGACCTGCCTCGCATTTTCGAACGTTTTTATCAAGTGGATAAGGCGCGTGGGCCACGACGCGGAACGGGCTTAGGCTTGGCGATCACACAAGAAATTGTGCAGGCGCACGGTGGACGTATCACTGTGACCAGCGCGGGCGAAGGAGAAGGTTCGACCTTTACGGTGTGGCTGCCTTCACCCCAATTAACCACGATTGTCCGAGGACGGCGGAGCGTGTAAGCCGACGTTAAATCTGTCAAAAGTATGTCAATTTCGCCAATTTTGTTTGCGTTTTTGACAATAAAAAGGCTGTTTTCGGCGGGTGGCTCGGCTGCAACCACGGCGATTTTAAGAAAGAGGTTGTCGCCGCCAACTTTGCCAAGAGCATGATTATAAGGGCAAATAATTTCGGCGGCGGCGGGAAATCTCTATAAATCACCATCCCACAGTATGCCAAGATTTAGAGACAAAAGATTGGACTGCATTTAAGTAGTGGAAGGTGAAGTTGGTCGACCCCACCCCAACCCCTCCCCGTAGTAACAATTTATAAGACGACATTTTTTTGTGGATCAGCCAAGAACCCCCACCCCAGCCCTCCCCCGCAAGCGATGGAGGGAGCCAATTCAGGGAGGGATTCATCATCGTTTTTAAAAGTGTCGTCCCATGAAGTAGTAACAAGGAGGGGCTTTCAAGGCTTTTAGAGATCATCATAATTGTTCGAATTAGCAAAAGGTGCGCTCAACCGTTTAGTGTGGTGCTACCGATAAAAATCACCTCTTTAGTATAAGAACAAATGGTCTAAGTGTCAAGTTTGATTCTGGTTTGAAGATGGCGAGAAATGGGGTAGTGCGTGTGGCGCGTTTAGCCTAAAGAATCGAGAAAATACGTGCGGAGGTCAGTCGTCAGGTTCAGTGGTAGCGAATCATATTAAGCTATTCATGCTGACATCCTTCAAATGAAAGATCAATTTATGAAGCGCCTACTTTTTATAGTCATGCTTTTTATGACTAGTATTTCATTGGTCAACGCCCAAGATAGCAACCTCACCAGTAATGATCCGCCTTATTATTGTCCCAATAAAAGTGGCGCGTTTTATCAAGCTAATCTATTCCCTCGTTATGATATTGCCAGCAAATCGCTCGTTCTGATTGACGACACGAATAATCAGGCTGTACGAACCCTCGACACTTTCCCTGAAAATGTTCGCATCATTAATTGGTCGCCTGACTGTCGCTATCTAACGGGTGTTGTTGGGGACATTGAATCTAGTTTTGATTATGCCAAGAAAAAATGGATAGAAATCCGATGGAAGAACAAGGATATTGTACTTTGGGATGCTTCAAGCGGAGGACGAGTACAGTCTTTTCCTAATGACGGAATTTATATTGATTACCTGCAACCATCGCCTGTTGAGTGGAGTCCAGATAGCAATTATGCCCTTATTTTGGGCGGATGCTACTCGGAATTTTATAGTTGCCTCCATGAACGTGTCCGATCTGATTTCATGTGGCAACGTAGTAGCAATCTTCGTATGCGCGTAGGGAAAACAGAAACGCTGTATTATGATCGGTCATGGTTCAACCAATATTATTGGGACATGAAACGCGGTTGGCTGTGGGGAAGCGGCGAAGGTGGTGTTTCAGCCTATGATGTGAATACAGGTGTAGAAGTTCGCTTTTTTCAAAATAATAGCTGGACAGAATCGCGCTTTGTATTTTCAGCCGACAACAACAAAGTGGTAACTTACAGTGTTGCCCAACCGGGAAGTGGCGGTAACGCGGCCATCACTGTTTATGACATTGATAGCCAAGCATCGGTAAGTGTAAATGTCGAAGGGTTTGCAGCCCCTGATATTGCTTTAGCCACTTATGATTCAGTCGCCTTATCCGCTGATAATCATTATCTTACGGCTGGATATGATGCAATCCGTGTTTGGGATATTCAGAATTTACCAGAAAAAGTTGAAGATCGTCTGCCAATTTACCGTTATGCAGGGCCAAAGGCGTTGATCTGGAGTCTACGTTTTTCAGATGCAGGAGTCATCGAGACTAACAGCAAAGAAGGCATCCAACATTGGGATTTGCATACGGGTCAGTTTCTGGCGGATTAAAGATACTTTAGGAAGTCGCTGCGTCATCAGGAATATGAATAACCACGTCTATGGGTAGTGGCCTTAGATACTGTTCCATGAGCGGGCGAACTTCATTTTCCCAATTGAGGCCGCCGAGTCCGCAACCCAATCTTGGGAAGGATATGGATGTGATGCTTTCAGATTCGTAGATTTCAATAAAGCGTTTGAGGCCAGTTTCAACATATTCGATGCGTGATTTATCCCGCCAATCGCGTTTTGTGGGGAAGTTGAGAATCCATTTTTGCAGCGATTTATACAGCCAAAGCTGCCCCATATCAAACTCACCGTTTTTACAGAGGAGTTGATATTGCTTAAACATCTCAGGATATTGACGCTTAAATTCGAGGGCGATGCCTTTGCCCATTACACCAATGGTATTGACCGCGTTGACTAATACTTGAGCGGGGCTTTGAAAGAGATCGATTGCGAGATAAGTAATCAATATCGCCCCTGCGTTTTGGCCGATGCTTACAATGTATCAACAATTTGCCTTAAAAGAATCTAAAAGGGAAGACCATGATCTTCCCCTTCTGTCAAATATAGGAGCTTATTTTACTTCGATTTTGACGGTTGGTGCGGGCAGCGAAACCTGCTGGCCGTTACTGGTATCGGTGGCTGTTAAACTGCACACAATCATGCCTGTGGTTTTTTGAACGGCCTGCAAGCGGTATTCCACAAAACCACTTTGTCCCGGAAGGATCGTGGATTGCAGGGGCGTATTGGAAACAAAGAAAAGTGCATGTCCCATGTCGATGCAGTCCAAAGCCAAATTGGTGAAGGGTGTTTTACCACGGTTGCCGAACTTGGCAATGACATAAACGGTTTGGCCTACTGTGGCCGTTTTGCTGGCACTGGTCACATCAAAGTACAGACGTGTTTCAGAGAGTACATTCACGCCCACCGTATTGCTGATGGCAGCGACCTGTCCGAGGAGAGGATCAACACCGGTAAAAGAACAGGTCACCTGCGCGTTACCGGAGGCGTTCGCACGGTAAAGCTGCTGCGTTCGAAAGAAGCCGACATTGTTATTGGTCTCAGCAGGGATGGTCGAAGGCATGGGGTTAATCGAATTGCTGGTCAGCACATGACCATCTGAAGTTGTACATTTTAAGCTTGTAACACGAATCGGATTGCCAGATACACTTGAAATGTCGATTGTGAGCAGCGGTGTACGCCCAATAGTAGCGACGGTCTGATCAAAAACGATGTTCAAGCGCACGACATCAAGGGCGCGGGTGATGCCTGTTTCGGCGATCAACATCAATAGCAAAACTACCATAATTCCAAAGCGAAAAACCAATTTTTTCATCGAACGCGTTCTCATATTTACCTCCTCAAATAAGATCCTATAATCTGCGACCTTATACTACGAACGAAAAATAAGCGGTTTCTTAAACTGGATTATGAGAGCGTTTTTAATGTTCCAAATCGGACGAGTCATCGGATATAAAAACTAAACATTGACATGGGTTTGGGTAACAAAATCGAGGCTCAAAACACAATGGTATGCGCCAGTATTTGTTTTTAGTAAGCCCCCTATTTACATGTGATATTTTTGTGAATATGAGTGTTCGATAAATAATTTTTATACTATTTTTCCGGAAAATGAGTATTGTACTCGGTCAAAATTCGGAAATCAGAGGATAATCAACAGAATGATCTGAAAGTCGTTGTCGATTCAGACGGTTCTCGTTCGTCGTATAAGGACAGCCAGCAAAATTCAGGATTAGACGAAAGGGAAAGAAAAATGGCTTTGCTTCAAGGTATCAATGTGGTTTCGATCTCGGTACCAGATCTGGATAAGGGACGCGACTTCTACAGCAAGGTGTTGGAATTTGGCGAACCGATTTTTGACCTGCCCGATGCCGGTTGGATCGAGTTTAAGCTGGGCACAAATGCCGGTCACATTTCACTGACGAAGGCTGAAGACGGTTGGCAGCCCAGCAGCGGCATCACCATTGTTATCGACACGGAGGATTGCTATGCCACCTGCAAAGCACTGCGCGAGCGCGGCGTGAAATGTGATGATCCGATTGGCATTCCCAATATGGTGACTTACTTCAACTTTTATGATCCGTTTGGCAACCGCCTCCAAGGATGCAGTGCGCCACCGGCAGGATAAAACCGCTTTGAAATTCGTTCAAATTGGTTGTCGATTTTTATAACTCTCGTTCGTCGTATAGGTATGTGCGGGTGAAATCCATCATCTCGCTAACAGGAGAAACACATTATGCAGTATATGTTGCTCATTTACGGCCCTGAACCGACCGCTATCCCCCTACAAGAAGCCATGCAAACTGATTTGGATGAGTACAATGCCTTTACCAAAGAAGTCATGGATCGCAAGTTGATGGTTTCGTCGGAGGCGCTTCATCCTGTGGCAACCGCGACAACCGTCCGTGTGCGCGATGGCAAAACCATGACGACTGACGGGCCATTCGCCGAAACCAAAGAAGTGTTGGGCGGTTTCTATATCCTCAACTGCAAGAATTTGGACGAAGCGATTGAAATGGCGGCCAAAATCCCCGGTGCAAAGAACGGCGCTATTGAAATTCGTCCCGTGTTTGATTTCTCACAGATGAGCTAAAGCGTGGGGCAAACCATCCAGCAGGTCGTTGAACAGACTTTTCGGGTTGAATCAGGGCGGGTACTGGCTGCCCTGATCAGCCGCCTTGGTGATATTGAACTGGCGCAGGATGTGCTGCAAGATGCCTTGATTATGGCGCTGCAACGCTGGCCTGTGGATGGAACGCCGCGTAACCCGGGTGCATGGATCACGACTACGGCACAACACAAGGCTATTGACCGCATTCGTCGCAACCGCCGCATCGTCGGCAGCGATGATCTGCTGGAGTCGATGCCTGCTTACGAAACGGATGATGAGGATATGTTCGAGCGCGGCATACAGGACGAACGGCTTAAGTTGATGTTTACCTGCTGCCATCCTGCACTCACGCCGGAGGCACAGGTCGCATTGACATTGAATACACTGGGTGGACTTTCCACCGGTGAAGTGGCGCGCGCCTTTCTCGTCTCCGAGGTGACGATGGCGCAGCGGCTGGTGCGTGCCAAGCGCAAAATCCGCGATGCAGGCATTCCTTATCAAGTGCCACCGGCTAATCTGCTGCCGGAACGTCTGGATTCGCTGCTGTCGGTCATCTATCTGATCTTCAACGAAGGTTACAGCGCGGCTTCGGGTGATGCCCTCATTCGTCAAGAACTATGTGACGAGGCCATCCGCCTGATTCGGGTGCTGACCGTGCTCATGCCGGATGCGGAAGCCTTCGGATTACTGGCGCTGATGCTGCTCACACATTCGCGCCGTAAAGCGCGTGTGAATGCTGTTGGCGAATTCGTGCCACTGGAAGATCAAGCCCGTGCGCTGTGGGATGCTGAAATGATCCGTGAAGGGACACAGTTAATCGAGACCACATTAGCGCGACATCAGGCCGGCCCCTATCAAATACAGGCCGCGATTGCCGCGCTTCATGCTCAAGCGGCACATATCGAGGATACGGATTGGCCGCAGATTGCCGCGCTGTATGGCGTGCTGGCACAGATGAATCCCTCAGTGGTGATTGAACTCAATCGAGCGGTGGCGGTGGCGATGGCGAATGGTCCCGGCGCGGGGATGGCAATCCTTGATGACTTGGAACGTGAAGGCACGCTGGATGGTTATTATCTGTTTCATGCGGCACGGGGCGATTTACTGCGGCGGATGGGTTGGCTGCAACAGTCGCACGATGCCTACACTGAAGCGCTGACACTCTGCCAAAATACCGTTGAGCAAACCTTCCTCAAACGGCGCTTGGCTGAGCTTGAAGCGGGATTGAACGTCCAACACTAATCGAAATTTTCACTTTTACGTGATCAACATAAACAATAAAGGAAACATAACCATGAAGAAGTACATCGTTTTATATACCGCGCCACTGACATCAGCCGAGCGCTTCGCCCAAGCGACACCGGAGCAAGCCCAACAGGGTATGAAAATGTGGTTTGACTGGAAAGAAAAACTCGGATCGAGGCTGGTCGATATGGGGCAGCAGTTGGGTAACGCCATGACAGTGACCAAAGCAGGTGTTACTAAGAGTGATAGTAACATCGTTGGCATATCGATCTTGCAAGCCAACTCGATGGATGAGGCTTTGGATATGGTCAAAAGCCATCATCATCTGCAATGGGCGGAAGGTGCTGGAATAACGATCCTCGAAGAAATGCCAATCCCTGAGATGCAAGGCTGATTGGTTCAGGTTCATAAAAGCGAATAAAAAAGGCGCATCACTTTTGGATGCGCCTTTTTGTTTGATTGGTGAACTGCTTAAGTTGGGAGCACACACAGGTGCTCCCCTACAGAAGGCAATCTTTTAAACGATATTTACCGGACGAGGCACTTAGGCTGGTGTGCTTTCGGCAGTGACTTCAGTTGTCGGTGTTGAGGTCGCCGTCGGTGGCTTGGGTGTGTTGGTCGGCGGCACAGATGTATTTGTCGGTGCTGCCGTGTTGGTTGGTGGTACCGATGTATTGCTCGGCGCGGCTGTCGGAGCAGTCGTGCTTTCGGCGGTCACTTCTGTAGTCGCCTCGATGGTTCCTGTTCCGGTGGCTGCGGGTGTCGCCGTCACTTCAGATGTCGCGGTCGGCGGTGGCAGTGTGTAGGTGGGTGTTGGTGTGGGCAGCGGCACCTTGATACCGGTCAGGAACTGGAAGCTGCTTAATATCTTCATCAGATCAGCGTGAGCAACTTGTGCCGTATCCACGTTCAGATCAACATTGGCCTCGAAAATACGCAGGTTGGCGCTGTAGAGTGTATTGCTTGCGCCGTTTAGCAGTAGTGCGAGACCGCTGTTCTGGTTGCCATCAGCATCGGTATAGGTGTAGGCGACCATGAAGCCTGACAGATCGCTACGCTTGGTTTCCTTGGCACTGGTTACGGTCGCGCCGGGGACGTTGGCAGAAACCCAATTACGGGCTGCGGCTTCATCCAAAGGAGCGGATACCGATTGCGACTGGATACGGAGTGAACCGGTGCTGCCATCAATACTGGTTGGGCGACCCGGTGCGCTGTCGGTGATTCTCCATGTCGAGGGGAAACGGATAATCAGATTGTTACTGGGATCAAAATACGAACCCCAATCCGCTGGTGTTCCCGCGAAAATGCGATTGGGTTTAAAGCTCGTAACGAGGTTATCCATCAAGAACTTGAGAAGGTTGATCTGGTTATCCGGTGTGACCACGCGGATGCTGTAGATCCAATCAGTATCGGCCCATGCGACTTGA